>JACJXQ010000008.1:2413377-2715049 GCA_020636495.1 Chitinophagales bacterium
TGTAGTGTACAACTGATAAAAAAGGCGGCTAAAAAGCCGGGAAATGATTTTTTGAGTCTTAACATACAAAAATGGGTGGTTACATATAAAGATAGTAAAATGTTATATGTGGACACTTTTTTTACGATCTACCCCAAAAAATATCTTTCCCAAATCGTTGATCCTATAGCACCTTGCCGGTAATTTTCGATGTATTACATTTTTCAGGATAACTTTCATTAGCACACCCTATTGCCTAAAGTTTTTAATCTCTGTAGTCATAACATTTAATTATATTGTAACATAAATCAAAGAAGAAGATGAAGCAATTCTTTACATTTTTATGTGCAATGTTGTCTGTTTCAGCTATGGCACAGCCAACAGCTTACTATGCTTTACGCATCAATGCAACTACGCAGGCTACACCTAACCCAACAGTAACATTACGGTGGGTGTGTCCACCGGGGACCGGCACTACGTACATATACCGTAAAGCAAAAACTGCTACTGCGTGGGGTGCTGCCATTGCGCAGCTACCGGATGCTACATTAAGCTATATTGACAACAAAGTAGCAGCCGGTGGTGCTTATGAGTACTACATCAAAAAAACAGACAGCACCGGAGCGCACGGATATATATATGCAGGTATCAACGAGCCTGCCATTCATTACAGGGGTGCCATGATATTATTGGTTGATGATGCCTTTACAAATACCTGTAGTACCGAGATAGCAACTTTGATGAAGGACCTGAGTGGCGACGGGTGGAAGGTTATACGTAAAGACTTTCCAAGAACAGCTACAGTTGCTACCGTAAAAAGCTATATAACAGCTACTGCGCAAGCTGACACAAGTGTTGAAGGCGTATATATACTGGGGCATATTGCTGTGCCTTACAGCGGAGAATTAAATCCTGACGGACATAAAGACCATATTGGAGCATGGCCTGCGGATGCCTATTACGGTGAACTGAATGGCACATGGACAGATGCCTCGGTAAACAATACCACATCTGCAAACACACTGAACCGAAATACACCGGGTGACGGAAAGTTTGACCCCAGCTATTTCCCTAGTGATATAGAGCTACAGGTGGGCCGTGTAGACTTTTATGACATGCCGGCTTTCAGTAAGACGGAGGAAGTACTCATGAAAAGCTATCTGAACAAAGCACACCAATATAAGATCGGTGCCTTAAATGTCATCAAACGTGGTATTGTTGATGACAATTTCAAAACCTACCAGGAAGGTTTCGCAGGCAATGGCTGGCGGAATATTTCCGTCATGGTAGGCATTGACAGTGTATTCGCGAAAGATATAGTCACTACGCTGAATACAGATTTCTATCAATGGGCCTATGGCTGTGGTGGCGGCACCTATACCAGTTGCGGAGGTGTAGGCACTACCAATGATATTGCGGCAGGCAATATGAAAGCCATCTTCACGATGTTTTTCGGTAGCTACTTTGGCGACTGGAATTACACCAACAACTTTCTCAGGGCACCTCTCTGTGCCAATGAACCATCATTAGCCTCATTCTGGAGCGGCAGGCCTAACTGGCCGTTGCATCATATGGCATTGGGAGAGACCATAGGTTACTCTACACGCTTATCGCAAAACAACTACTCTTTATATGAAACGCCTATACCATCGCTGGCAAGAACAGTTAATATGGCACTGATGGGCGACCCCAGCCTTCGGACGGAATATGTAAAGCCAGTGCCTACTGTATTGACAACAGCCAACCCGGCTGCCGGAGCCGTAATAAACTGGACAGCAAGCCCAGAACCCAATGTGAGCGGATACTATGTATACAGGTCTGATGCTGAATACGGAGAATACAAACTGCGCTCCGGCCTGGTTACCGGAACAAGCTATACTGATTCATTTGGAACAGATGGTACCTATTGGTATATGGTACGTGCCTGCAAGCTGACCACTACCCCATCCGGCACTTACTATAATATGAGTATCGGTACTGCAAAATCAGGCACATTCAAATATCCATATTTTGATGTAAGCGTTCAATACATTTCGGCATTGACAGAGGTTCAGGTATATCCTAATCCTGCCCGTGAGTCGGTACAGCTCCGCATTAACAGTATCAGGCAATCAGATGCCTATGTTACGATAACAGATATCCAGGGGCGTGTGCAAGAAGCCGCTAATATTACATTGCAAACCGGAGAAAATGCTATGCAATTCAACATCAGTAACCTACCGGCAGGAATGTATATGGTGAACATAAACACCGGAACTGAAAAAAGAACAGTTAAGCTGGCCAAAACATATTAACAGCCGGCGGTACTAACAGGTAATTTGATTTTTTATTACATTTGATGACTGTTCAAAAAAACGAGCTAAAAGGATAAAATACATATGAAAAAAACAATACTTTTCATCGCAGCCGGGTTACTGACCATCACTGTATTGCCCTCTTGCAATAAATCATATACCTGTGAGTGCCTGAAAACCAATGGCAGCAAAGACGTGCATACCGTTATCTCAATAAACAGAACTCAGGCTCAGAAGGACTGCAATGAATACGGCCTTGTTGGTTATTGCGACATTAAAGAATAAACATTTTATACTTATCATATTGAAGAGCCTGTGCTATGCGCAGGCTCTTTTTGCTTCTCCACAATTCCCCCTTTATTTCACCGTTAAGGTCTTATTATCTTATGTATTTTTGACACAACATATGCTATGAAAAGAATATTACCATTATTGCTGTCTTTTATTTTTCCTTTGTTTTGCCATGCGCAAAGTACAGATACGATACATGTATATTTTGACCTTGCGGTATCATCTCTAAACAGCCAAACACGGTCGCAACTGGACTCTCTTGCTTATTATGATATATTACCAACAAATAAGAAATACGGCATTATAGGTTATGCTGATTACCTGGGTACAGAAGAGTCGAATATTACCTTGTCTCAAAAAAGGGCAGATGCTGTTGAAAAGTACCTGCAAGGGCTTGGCGTAAGGCCTGAACTGATAGAAACGGTAACAGGCAAAGGTGAGATCAGTCGTGAAATGACAGGGGCTGAAGGCTACCCTACTGACAGGCGGGTAGATATTGTTATCGGAGGATTTAAAGAAAAGCCGAGCACTCCACGCACTATATCTAATGATGGCAACTTGTGGAAAGTATACTTTGAAGAACAGACGACAAAAGAAAACAGTGGCATCAAACTAAAACCCGGGCAGGACGCAATAATTGCACATTTATGTGATTACCTTAAGAAGAACGGCAAGGTAAATATCATGATAGCCGGTCATGCAATCGGCAAGAACGAAACTGTACTGGTATCGGATAGCAGAGCCAAATATGTGGCATTCAGGCTGAACCAATGCGGCATTCACCAATCCCGTATCCGTACTGTTGCTTTCGGCTTAACTCAAAACATACCCAACGGAAGCAAAGAAGATGACTTCAGGCGGGCCATCATCACTATTGACAGTGGAATTAAAAAACCGGAGCCTGCAGCTCAACCAAAAATAGACATATCAAAGGTCGCCAAAAATGAGACGATAAGGCTGGATAATATATTCTTCCTGCCCGGCAGTCACATGATCAGGGAAGAATCAGCTGAAACGCTTTTTAACCTGTATACTACGATGAAGTTCAATCCAACCCTGAAAATCAACATAGAAGGCCATATCTGCTGCCTGACCAACACTACCGAAGACGGTTATGACTATGACGAAAAGGAATATGGCCTGTCGAAGAACCGTGCCAGGGCGGTATATGAATATCTTACAGACAAAGGCATTGAACCTGATCGTATGACCTATGAAGGATTCGGTATTCAACAACCATTAAAATGGCCGGAAAGGTCTTTGGCCGATGAGAATATGAACCGTCGTGTTGAAATAAGGATCATTGATAAATAGCTTTGAACTTTATAAACATTATCTATATAACAGCGGCAACAAACCTTATTTATTTTCGTTTGTTTAAATATTGTCTGTAATGGTGCAGGCAATATTTAAACAGAATAGTCATGGACAACTTAATTGCTGTATGCAATAATCACTTAGCCGCTGTACAAGCCGTAGGTGCATTAAAAGAGCAGAATCACTTAACCTCCAAACAACTATCTATCATAGGTAAGGCAGATAAAGCCAGGAATGCTATCATACTTGATGATGATGACGTATCAAAAGTAACCACAACAGAGGCAGGTATTGGCGTAGCCCTCGGGTCTGCATTGGGTATATTAACAGGAGTAGGCATATTCGCTATTCCCGGGCTTGGCTTTTTGTATGGAGCGGGCGCACTCATCGGCGGTATAGCGGGATTTGACCTGGGCCTGATAGGTGGTGGTATAGTATCAGCCCTTACCGTAGCCGGCATAAAAATAAATGAAACCCATAGCTATGATGAGGACATCAAACAAGGCAAATTCCTGGTTGTTGTACAAGGCACGAAAGAAGTGGTGAATGCTGCAAAAAGTACATTAGAAAAAATGGACGGTGTGGAAAAAGTCACAGCACATACCTGATAACAAATTAAACAGGACACTCATACATAAATAAAAGAAAGGAGCCTTACGGGGCTCCTTTCTTAATATTACGAGTGAGAGAAACAATTACTCCTGAGTAGCAGTGTACACTACGTCAACCGCGTAAGTACCTGCAGGGTAAGCGAAACCTGGAGTAGCTTTATACTTTACACTGAAAGTCTGGTTACCACCACGGTCTGCTGCTGTGATCAGGTCCTGGTTAGAAGCTGTCAAAGTAGAGTAAGCAGTTGAAGAGAACGGGCTGGCTATAGAACCACCTGTACCGTTGGCTGTTACTTTTACTGCCAGAACACCACTTACTGGCATAGTTGGAGCCGGGGTAGTGTTACCTGTGTATGAGAAGTTTGTAGCGTTAGCTTTAACAGCTACTGAGAAATTCTTGTTAGAACGTACTTTCAGTTCCTGTGCATCACTTTCAACACCGTTAGCGTAGTCGTTAACTGTTGTGAAAGGGATAGTCACGTCAGCACCTGTAGCAGAGCTGTTACCTGTGAAAGTGATCTCGATTGCGTTGCTCAGCACCAGGTTGGTAGTTTGAGAAGCAGAAGAGGTTTGGTTAGCCTGGTTTTGAGCGTTAGCTGCGAAACCGATTGAAGCGAAAACTGCGATTGCGATGATCTTTTTCATAATTGTTGTTTTTGTTTGTTTTAGTTTGGTTGTTTGTTTAAAAATGTTTGTTGTTTGTGTTTGTTCGTTTGTTGATACAAAGATGCGACGGGAAAGTGCCTTGAGAGAAATTTTCAGCTTCAGTTAACCACGTATTTGCAACCCGCTAACGAGCCGTTAACAAATGAAAACAATTTATACAATTGATTTTCAATTAATTAGACACCAAAACAGCAAATCAACACATGAGAGTGGGTCTTTTCTAAACAGACTGTTTAACAAGGGTCTATTGTTATCATATCCTCTTCCCGATAATTGAAAGCAGGCAACTACCCTATAGCCCGGCGAGATACCCAGAGCATTTGGGGGTATGTGGCGCTTCTTATTTAATTATTAAAGGTTGACATTCCTGTTTTCACCTGATAATTAATATATTCGTCAGTCTAAAAATCAAAACACAGTAAAGTATATGTTATCAGATATTGAAATATCAAGGGCAGCAAAACTGAAACCAATCGCAGAGATCGCAGAACAGCAAGGTATAAAGGCAGACGACCTGATACCTTATGGCAGAACCAAAGCGAAAGTGCCACTTACGTACCTGAATGAAGAAAACATCAAAAAGTGCAACCTGATATTGGTGACAGCCATAACCCCGAACAAAGCGGGTGTTGGTAAAACTGTAACCAGTGTAGCTACCTCACTGGGGCTTAACTATATAGGCAAAAAAGCTGCTGTAGCATTGCGCGAGCCCAGCCTTGGGCCTTGTTTTGGCATGAAAGGCGGTGCTGCAGGTGGCGGTTACAGCCAGGTGTTGCCGATGGAAGATATCAACCTGCACTTTACAGGCGATATGCACGCTATAACCTGTGCCAATAATATGTTATCTGCCCTGATAGATAACTATCAATACCAGAACAGGAACAGCCCTGAAGCACTGAACAATATAGTTTGGCGCAGGGTACTGGACGTAAACGACCGTTCTTTACGTAACATGGTCAGCGGACTGGGAGGCCTGTCTAACGGACTACCGACAGAAATGGGTTTTGATATCACCCCGGCATCGGAGATCATGGCACTCTTTTGCCTGTCCAGCAGTGTAGAAGACCTGCAGGCCCGTATAGAGCGTGTAGTATTAGGCTATCGCCCAGACAAGTCTCCTTTTACGGTTAAAGACCTTGGGGTAGCTGAGTCGATCGTGGTTTTATTGCGTGATGCTATTTTACCCAACCTGGTGCAAACAACAGAAAACACGCCCGCGTTTATTCATGGCGGACCTTTTGCCAATATCGCCCACGGATGTAACTCTGTACTGGCTACCAAAATGGCCATGAGTTGCAACGACTATGTAGTTACCGAATCTGGTTTTGGCAGCGACCTGGGTGCTGAGAAGTTCCTTGACATCAAATGCCGTGTATCCGGCCTGAGGCCTAAAGCTACCATAATCGTGGTAACTACCGCAGCACTGAAACTGCATGGTGGTGTACATGCTGATGACATCAAAAAGCCTAATCTTGATGCAATGATCGCCGGCCTGCCCAACCTACAGCGTCATATAGAGAATATGAAGAATTTTGGCCAGAGCGTAGTTGTGTCGTTCAACAAGTTCCATTTCGATACAGATGAAGAGGTGAATCACCTGACACAATGGTGTGCAGATCAGGGTGTTGCTTTCGCTATCAACAATGGCTTTGCTGAGGGAGGTAAAGGTGCTGCAGCGCTTGCTGAGACGGTTGTGAAAGTAATTGATGAGCACCCTTCAAAAGACATCAACTTCACATACGAAGACAATGATAGCCTGCGCACAAAAATTGAAAAGATCGCCACTAAGATATACAGGGCTAACGGTGTAAACTTTGCAGCAGGTACACTGACGAAGCTGAAGAAGTTCGAAGCATCGGGATGGGGCAACCTGCCTGTTTGTATTGCTAAAACGCAATATTCCTTCAGCGATGATCCTAAAAAGGTCAATGCTCCAACAGATTTCGACATAACCATCCGTGACGTTGTGATCAATGCGGGTGCAGGATTTATTGTAGCAGTAGCCGGTGATATTATGCGTATGCCGGGATTGCCTAAGGATCCGCAAGCCAACCACATCAAACTGGTAAATGGTGAAATTGAAGGATTGAGCTAATCAACACAATTATCATAATGAATAAAGGCAGCCAATGGCTGCCTTTATTCATTTATATCGCTTGTTACACAGTTGTTATCTCAAGCTTTATATTAGGTAAAATATTACTCGGGGCTTTTACTTTGAGCATTATTGTTCATACAAATGATAAAACCCCTTACTTCTTTACGCTTTTTCTTCGCTTTGATGGTGTTTTTCAGCCATTTATGGTTTTTGAAAGATGAGACACCATTTCTGCAACACTTATATGATGATATCTTTTACGAGGGTTATATAGGTGTCAGTTTCTTTTTCATTTTGAGTGGATTTGTATTGGGCTATAGTTATCACGATAAAATATTATGCGGGGAAACTCGATTTGCCCAATTCTGGCTCGCACGATTTGCCCGTATTTATCCACTTCATTTACTTACTCTGCTTATAGCCATACCACTTTCTTTTAAAGGGGCATTAACGGAGTGGATCACTCGCTTTGTGCTGAACCTGTTCCTGATCCAAAGCTTTGTCCCGTCGGATGATATCTACTTTTACTTCAATTCGGTTTCCTGGAGTATCTCAGATGAATGGTTCTTTTACATCATGTTCCCATTCATCGTTTTCCTGCTGTATAAGCGCAAGTATATAAAAGTAGCTCCCGTAATATTATTGCTTATACCCATTATGCTTTACCTGGCAAAAGAAGCTTACCACGAAAAATACTTCTATATCAATCCGCTGTTGAGGATCGGTGATTTTGTTATCGGGGTAATATTATACCGTCTGTACAGGAAAAGAAAGGACATCGAGATATTAAGAAACAGGAATGCTGCTACAATAGCGGAAATTACCTCTATCCTTGCATTATGTGTGTTCTTCTACTTTCACAACGATATTCCACAGGGATACAGGTATTCATGCTACTATTGGCCCCCAATGGTAATGCTTATATATACTTTCTCCTACTCACGTGGTTACCTTTCCGACATACTCTCCAACAAAGTGCTGGTATACCTCGGTGAGATCAGCTTCGGCTTTTATATGATACACATGCTCATTATCAGATACTACTCTTATATACCAACTAAGTTTCCGTCTTTTTCGGTGCTCATGCCTAAGGGATATATAGAAGCATATGTAGTTTAGGGGCTAACACTAATAGCCAGTATGCTTACTTACAGGTATTATGAATTGCCCCTGAATAAGCTTATAAAAAAGAAGCTGAATAACAAGATATAAGCCCGCAAACTAAGCTCTGCGTATTACACCTAATATCAAAGCTATTAAGGCAATAACCAGCAAAATGTGAATTACTTGTCCTGCACTATAAACGAAGAAACCCAGGATCCAACCTATGACCAATATTACGGCAACCAGATACAATACAGATCTCATGACTTTTAGTTTTGGTTCAATGATAAAACATTCGGTTTCATCTTAAGTTCGATAGGCATTGTTAAATAAATCAAATGCTAAGCACTCCTCGCAACTATAGATTTTTTTATTATATTTATTTTTAAAATGACTAAAATGAAGAATCTGTTCACGATAGTAGCATTAATGATCGCTATGGCTCTTGTATTGGATAGTTGCAGCACACATAAACCACCTGCGAGTAGCGGACACAAAAACTATAAACAAAGCAGGAAAAACAGGTAACCACCTATACCGGTTCCTTTCTTAGCCTTATAAAACAGGGTTTTTCAATATTGTAGCGTTTTTTTACAATAATAGGGCTCTATGAGGTCAACTAGCTGCCCAACTATTTGTTTAAACAGCTTTTTAGATTATTTTAGCTTCAAATCAATTACACACACAATGAGAAATAAAGCTGCCTGGTGTTTATTGGCCGTATTTTTATTGTCATACCTTCCTTCTGAAGCTCAGAGTTATTCAGCGCTGAACAGGTATTCCCACAATCAGATCAAGGATAACAAGATCAAGCTTCAGTTGCACAAGCGCATATACCTTGGTGTATATGGGTGGCACTTTATGAACAATCCAATGTCAATGCGTGTGCGCGACACCATATTTGCGACAAATGATGACATGGTCAACCATATAGGGGGTGTTGAAGTAGACACCTCTTTCAGCACAAATGCTAAACTAAGCAAGTCTTTGAGTGGTTACCTGGGTGTATCTGTTCCAATAGCTATGGCATCAGAGAAAAGTATGTTTTGCCTGGATATTGAAGCAAATGTGTTAATGGGAAATCTGACTTATGACTCCATCAAAATACCACTGGTATATAAGGACCTGTATATGGCTGAGAGCATTCCATTTATGATGGCTTCAGGGCCAATAAGTTTTAATTACAAATATGGTGGTGATGCCTCATTGAGCAGGGAACACAAAACGCTGCTATCTGCGGGTGCAGGTATTGCTACATCTTATATTACCATTGACGATGGGACAAAATCTGATGCACTGATCAAAGCAGTACCATTTGTTAAAGCAGAAGTTGGATTCGTTCTGGGTGTTGCCGTTAAAGTGAGAGGTACAGCTTACCTGGGCAATTACAACCTGATCGATTATAAATCTAAAGACCTGAGTTTCGCAACCGGTGTTATAAGCAGAACCTATGGTGGTCCTTTGGGGTATAACATATCTGTTATCCTGATGCCATTGGCCCTTACCTGGGACAAACCGGCAAACAGGTAAAGTTTTCGAAAAAATATTATAAAAAAGCCCGGCAAATGCCGGGCTTTTTTATTTTGCTGATACCGGCTGACAAATACGTGTTTTGGTGTATTCCATGTTACATCATTCCTATTTAGCTTTATACAAATAATCAGATATGAAAAAGTATATAGCTATTGGAGTGATCGCACTATCAACAATATCCTGCAACAAAACAACCACAACAACGCCATCAACACCAACCAACAACAGTGGCGGTTGCGGTGACGGCATGATCTGTTTTAAGCGGGATGGCACGAGTATATCTAAAGCAGGTGGTGGCTACGAGCTGGCTGATACCAACCTTTTTGTCAAATACGAAGACAATAATGTTCAATTGTCGATAGATGTTTTCGGGAAAACGACGGGTAACTACAATGTGACGGACATAAGAAAACAGGGAAATGGCAGGATATACTACTTTCCTGATGCAAATAATGCTACCGGCCCGATGTATATGTCAGAAACAGGTACATTAAACATTACATCTTACGATGCTACTGCAAAAAAGTTGTCCGGCACATTCTCCGCTACCCTATACAAATATGACAATGACAACCATACATTTACAAAAACAGACTCCGTAGTGATATCAGAAGGCACTTTTACAACCATAAGTGTACAAAAAATATAACTATCCGTCTATTGACATAAATGAGAGGCGCACCTGACCGTGCGCCTCTCTTCATTCTGCCTTTAAAATAATAACTGTATTTTAGAGGCTGGTCAAATAAATATCAATGGATTTCAGTAAAACATATGATATTCTTGCAGAGAAACTAAGCAGTTGGGTAGTTGAGTTTATTAAAATGCTGCCCAACCTGGTTCTGGCAGCATTCGTTTTTGTCGTAGGACTATTCCTGGCACGCATACTGAAACGTGTCTCACGCAAGCTTATAGCAAAAATATCAGGTCAGTTAACGATCAACAACCTGTTTGCCTCATTCATTCATGTGCTTTTTATCGGTGTTACCATTTTCGTGACACTCAGTATCCTAAAACTGGAAAAAGCCGTTACATCTATACTGGCAGGAGCAGGTATCATCGGATTAGCCCTGGCATTTGCCTTCCAGGACATAGCTGCCAATTTCATCTCAGGGGTCTTCATTACCTTCCGGCGCCCCATACATATCGGCGACATTGTAAAACTGGCTGATTATATGGGTAAGATACAGGATATCAACCTTCGTGATACCGTATTACTAACCTTCCAGGGACAGAAGGTGATCATACCCAACAAAGACGTATTCCAGAATGCTATAGAGAACTATACTATGCTTGGCAAGAGGAGAATGGACCTTACTGTCGGCATATCATACGGAGATGACCTGGAAAAAGTGAAACGCATAGTTCTGGAAGCTGTTCAAAAAGTATCGGTTCGTACAGATGACGAAATAACATTCTTCTACAACGAATTTGGTGACAGTTCTATTAATTTCGAAGTGAGAATATGGATCAACAACCCGGAACAACCCATCTGGCTCCAGGGGCGCAGCGAAGCTATTATGCTTATAAAAAGAGCATTTGATGAAAACGACATTACCATACCATTCCCTATCAGAACTCTTGACTTTGGTATAAAAGGCGGAGAAAAGCTGGCAGATATCAGCTATTTTCAAAAGCCACAGCAGTAAAATGGCCGAATCGTCAATAAACCGTAATTTACAGGCGAAATATAATTGATTGAAAACACCTTTTAATAAAAGAAGTGCCTGGGCCACATTTATACTACTGGTATTGGTAGGCGGAGGACTTTTGGTATATAAATATGGCTATATGGTATACCAGGAGTATGACTACTACACCTATTATGAACATGTAAATGGCTTACAGCGGTCGAACCCGGTATTAATTAATGGGGTTCGAGTGGGAGAAGTGAGCGATATAGTTATTGAAGGCCCAGACAAGAAAGTAGCCGTTACCATGTCTATCAATAAAAAGACAAAGATACCCAAAGGCACGATTGCACGACTTGCATCTACCGGGCTACTGGGAGGAAAGTTAATTGAACTTGATCCGGGGGCAGGTCCTGGTATGTACACGCATAAAGATGTTCTGAAAGGTACATACGACACCACTATCATGGACATGAACGACCAGATAGAACCTATAGTAGAGTCTGTAAAATATATACTTGGAACTGCTGATAAGAACTTTTCCAATTTCAACCGTAAACTGGATAACGGGCTTGTTGCCAATACTCAAAGAGATGCCCGCGATATGGAAAAGAGCATGAGTAAACTCAACAAACAAGTAAGCAGCATAAGGAACAGTGCAGATAAAATTGTCAACTCACTACAAGAGTTACGTTCACAGTCGGAAGTATTGGATAAGAAAAGTGAACAACTGGACACAACGATAAAAAATGCAGAAGCATCTACCGCGTCATTTGCGGCAAAAGAAATATCAAAGCCTTTGAATGAACTGCGCAGTACTATAGAGACTACAAGAGAGCAGGCAACAAAACTGGAACGGTCGGATATGGTTGACAAAATGCTGAATGATGATAAAACCTACAAAAACACTGACCAGAAACTACAGAAAGTAAACACCGATATGAACGAACTTAAGGAGCATCCCAAAGGTTTTCGGCTTATAGGAGGCAAGTAACTTAATCTATCAGGTACATCAGCCTGAGGCTGAAAAGGTCGTTGAACTGGGCATATGAATTTTGCCAAACCGGTATTCTTGCCGCAGCCCGAATCGATTTTGTAGAACGCTGATAACGCCCCATCAGGAACCACCCTTTCCCTATCTGCAATCCTCCCCCGAATACAAAATTTACATCATCATCATTGAACCTGTTAATATCAGGGTCGATATTCACCGGCTGATCAGTATAAATATCTTCGCTGGATTTTACAAGCCGGGCATATGCCGCACCAACCCCGATATGCCACCTGGGTGTGAAGTTATAATGCAGCATAAAAGGTATTTCTACATAATTCAGGTCCAGCCAGTATTGTTCAAAAAATTCACCTGTGTAAACTGAGGTTTTCTGAGCAATACCCCTGCTACCCTTTTGTGTATATAACAACTCAAGATCAGCCATCACCTTGGGCAGGAAACGTACATATACAGTACCGCCAAATACCCAACCAGCCTTTTTATAACCTCCGTAACTATCACCATCTACGGTAGTAAAATTGCCTCCAGCTGTAAAACCACCAAAGAAAACCTGCTCTTTGTCTGGCGAAAAGAAATGACTTTTTTCCTGTGCGCTACTTCTTGTAGCACAACAGGCCAGCATTACTACCATCAACCACAAACCCTTATTCATTCTTTTTAGTTAGCTGTTACAACCAGAGATAATATGCACTACCCGAACAGGTACATCAACCTGAGGACATGCATGTTGTTATATTGCTCTGCACGCCCGAATTCAGGATATATCTTTGTCCGTACCGGGAATAATGAATATTGAAAACGATAAGTAAGGAACAGTCCTTTGTATAGGTGCAGACTTCCGCTTATCAGGAAATTCAGGTCCGACTTCTTGAACGGATAGTCGTCCAGGTTTATTGTGTTCGGGAAGTTGGGCGTAGTAGTAACAGTTTCTTTATAATTGATGAGCCTTGAATAAGAAAGCCCCGCCCCGAAATGACTCTTACGCTTGTCAAAATAGTTGATCATGATGGGTATCTCAGCATAATTCAGGTCAATCCTGTAATTAGTGATCAGGTAAGTCTTGTTGTTAGATTGTTGTGTTTTGTTTGACTTAGACCCCTTCTGGGTGTACAATATCTCAACGCTACCGGCTATCTTATTAGCCAACTCGGCATATGCAATACCCCCTACCGTGAAACCAGGTTTACTGTACCCGGCAAAATTATCGCCGTCCACCTGCGAAAAAGTTGAACCGGCTATCAATCCACCATAGAAAGTCCTTTCATCATCCACATAATAATTTTGTGCATAGGTGTTATTTATCATCCCTGCCATCAAAACCACTAATAATAGCGTTATTTTTCTAAATTTGACCATCGAAACCGGATTTTGCTAATGAGCTTCAAATATACTGCAAACACCCTTAAAAAAATGGAACAGCTTTTTGAAGAAGCTAACTTTACCATTCGTTACGAAAGGGGTAATTTCAACTCGGGTTATTGTATCCTTGATGAACGCCGTGTGGCTGTCATCAATAAATTCCTTGACATGGAAGGACGTATTAATGTCCTCATTGAGATATTACCCAGTCTTAACGTAAAAGAGGAGGAACTTAGTACAGAAATGCAAAAATGGTACAAGACAGTACAGAACGCTAATCCCGGAAATAATTCCGTACAATCTGAAATTGAAGCCTGATCGTGAAAGTGACATTCCTCGGTACCGGAACTTCGCTAGGCGTACCCCTTATCGGGTGCAGTTGCCCTGTATGTACCTCAGCTGATAAAAGAGATAACCGACTCCGCTGTTCTATATGGATAGAAACACCGGAAGTGAGCGTAGTAATAGATTCGGGCCCTGACTTTCGCTACCAGATGCTGCGCGCAGGTGTAAAGCATCTTGATGCTATTGTGTATACCCATGGGCATAAAGACCATGTAGCAGGTATGGATGATGTACGAGCATACAACTTCTTCTCAAAGGAGCCGATGCACCTTTATGCCACAGAAGAAACGCAGCAAACACTCAAGAGAGAATTCTCATATGTTTTTAGCGATATACAGTACCCGGGTATACCGAGAGTTGACCTGAATACAATAAACGCACAAACCCCATTTGCAATTAAAGGATTGAAGTTTACCCCTATCCTGGTGAAACATATGTATATGGATGTACTTGGTTTCAGGGTAGGAGACTTCACCTATATAACTGATGCTAATTATATTTCACCTGAAGAAGCAGAGAAGATAAAAGGAAGTAAAACACTGGTATTAAATGCCTTACGCCACGAACAACACCCCTCACATTATACACTCGACGAGGCAATTGACGTGGCTAAAGGTATAGGAGTAGAAGAAACCTATTTCACGCACATCAGTCACCAACTGGGTAGACATGAAGATGTAGAACGCCAACTACCCGAAGGTTTCCACCTGTCTTATGATGGACTGACACTTGATTATTAACGAATTAACATAACATACTTAACTTAGCCTACTGCTAACAAGTAATCAATATGAAAAAACTGACAAGTACATTATTTATCCTGGCAATTGGCATCATATCTGCTCAGGCACAATACCAGAATGAAAAGATAAAGGTAGGAGATGTTGCACCTGATATAGCCTACCCTACCCCTAAAGGCGATACAATTAGACTGTCTGAAATAAACAATAAAAGGTATGTACTGATAGACTTCTGGGCAAGCTGGTGCGGACCATGCCGCAGGGCCAACCCAAGGCTGGTAAGCATGTACCGCGAATACAAGGATAAAAAGTATGTTGATGCTAAAAAAGGCTTTACTGTATTAAGCGTTTCACTTGACCAGGATAAAGAGAAGTGGATAGCTGCAATAGCCAAGGACAGCCTGGAATGGGAATACCATATGAGTGACCTGGGTGGCTGGAGTGCCGCCCCGGCGCAGACTTATGGCGTACAATTCGTACCACAAGCCGTGCTGGTAGGCCCTGATGGCAAGATACTGGCCACTTACAACTCTGCTGAGTTGGCTGCCGAAGAACTGGACAAACATGTAAAATCAAAGAAGAAAAAGAAGAAGGGTTGATTTTTTGTTGGATATTAAAATAAAAACTACCTTTGCACACTTATTAAAACAGTATGGCAAAATCCATACACCAAAAATTAATATAATGAAAAAAGGCATACACCCGGAAAGTTATCGTTTAGTTGTCTTCAAAGACATGTCTAACGATTATACGTTTATTACACGTTCTACTGCTCCTACCAAAGAAACTATTGAGTGGGAAGATGGTAAAGAATACCCACTGATCAAGGTGGAGATATCTCACAAATCTCACCCGTTCTATACTGGTAAATCAGTATTTGTGGATACAGCAGGTCGTATCGACAAGTTCAATAAACGTTACGGTAAGAAGAAATAATCTTCTCGAACATACTTGCATTAAGCAGCTAAAATCCCGACTTTTGTCGGGATTTTTAGTTTTTCATAAAGTACTCTATCCCGGTTTCCGGTAGTACGAAGGGTGGTAAACAATAGT
The DNA here is from genome assembly GCA_020636495.1 of Chitinophagales bacterium. NCBI lineage: Bacteria > Pseudomonadati > Bacteroidota > Chitinophagia > Chitinophagales > Chitinophagales bacterium. The sequence goes on from JACJXQ010000008.1 coordinate 2,429,411, forward strand.
ATGAAGTATATACTCTTTGACAGTGAGTTGCGTAACAGGCTTTTGCCGTTTACCCATACTCGCCCGGTAGCTGATATCCGCTGCGGTATCATGACCATGCGCGAACGATGGGAGTATTTCATACAACAAGCAACGGGTACACTTACCGTAGCCTACCTACAGGACGTTTTCCCTCAAAATGGCAGCGGAGATAACCTCTTTATCAACGGCGCCGTTTTCGCCACAAAAGACCTGTGGGAACATATCAGCCAATTGCAGCCACAACAACAACTGGTTTCCGGAGACTTGATAATCGCAGCCCGGGTAACCGACAGCGTTGTCAAGTTTGGCAATAAGATACAGGTGGATACAACGGTACAAGAAATACCTTATACCGGAATAGTTAATCACCTACAACACAACTGGGATATCTTCTCCTTTAACGACAAAGCGATAGCTGATGATTTTGTCATACTAACTGCTGGTAGAACCAGTCAGCCTATGCCTGGCAATGTTATGGTTACGGGTTCGGAACAACTCTTTATAGAGGAAGGAGCTGAAATAAGTGCCGGATGTATCATCAATGCATCCACAGGCCCTGTATATATAGGCAGAAACGCCAACCTGCTGGAGGGCGGTATGCTCAGGGGGCCGATAGCTATTTGCGAAGGGGCGGTAACTAAGATGGGGGCCAAGATATACGGAGGCACAACTATAGGCCCGGGCTGTAAAGTGGGCGGCGAAATAAGCAATGTGGTATTTTTTGCCAACAGCAATAAAGGACACGATGGCTACCTGGGCAACTCCGTAATTGGTGAATGGTGCAACCTGGGTGCAGATACCAATTGCTCTAACCTGAAGAATAATTACGATGCTGTAAAGATATGGGATGAATATAGCTTTAAGTCCGTCGCTACTGGACTCACTTTCTGCGGATTACTCATGGGCGACCATTCCAAATCAGGTATCAATACTATGTTCAATACGGGTACTGTAGTTGGTGTATCCGCGAATATATATGGAGGCAATTTCCCCGAAAAATTTGTCCCTTCATTTGCATGGGGTGGCAGCGAAGGCATGACCACGTATCGACTGGAAAGAGCTATGGAAACAGCCGGCAGGATGATGGCAAGAAGAGGAAAATCCCTGTCTGCCGATGAAATAAAAATGTATGAACATATCTTTGCAGCCACTCAGGAACAAAGAGATCTGTTCGCTAACAAATGATCATATTACAAAATCAAAATACTTATGCGTAAAAAAATAGTTGCAGGCAACTGGAAAATGAACCTTGATATTGAGGAAGGTAAAGAACTGATCAGTGGGATACTGAATGGCTTACCCCCGGTTAACGCTGATAATCTTGTCGTTATTTGCCCTCCGTACATCCACCTGCAACAGGCTGCACAGCTTACACAAAATACGCAACATGTGCATGTAGGTGCGCAAAACTGCTATACAGAAGAATCAGGAGCTTATACAGGTGAGATCTCTGCTAAAATGGTAAAAAGTACAGGTGCTGAATATGTGATACTAGGCCACTCTGAGCGCAGGGAATACTTCAACGAGACCAATGAGATGCTGGCAAAGAAAACAGACATCGCACTGGCTAATGGCCTGAACGTGATATTCTGTTGCGGTGAGCCGCTGGAAGTACGCGATGCAGATACGCAAAACAGCTATGTAGAAAAACAAATTGTAGAAGGCCTGTTCCACCTGGACGCTGCACAATTCAATAATATAACCATAGCATACGAACCTATATGGGCTATTGGTACCGGCCGTACTGCCAGCACTGAGCAGGCCCAGGATATGCACGCACACATACGCTCAGTATTGGCCAATAAATACGGACAGGAAGTAGCTGACAACACCAGCATATTGTATGGCGGAAGTTGCAAACCCTCAAATGCAAATGAGCTTTTTGCATGTGCAGATGTGGATGGAGGATTAATAGGCGGAGCCGCACTCAAAGCTGCTGACTTCCATGGAATTATAGCAGCGATGGGAGCCTAAAAATATTTTTGAAACAAAATTTTGAGATAAAAAATCAACTCCCTATCTTTGCAATCCCAAATCGGGTACGCCGCGTTGGTCAAGGGGTTAAGACGCCTCCCTTTCACGGAGGAATCACGGGTTCGATTCCCGTACGTGGTACAAAAAAAGGGCAACTATTATTAGTTGCCCTTTTTTATTTTTAGTCGTTATTTTGTACGTCTCTTCCGGCCTCGTAGTACAATGGATAGTATAAGAGTTTCCGAAGCTCCAGATACAGGTTCGATTCCTGTCGAGGCTACTACACAGTTTATAAGCTTATCCTGATACTAAGAAAGGACAGCCGTTCGGCTGTCCTTTCTTAGTATTCCTTTTATCATTTTAAAGGTGACAATTACGGGTTTCCCAGTTGTTATCTTTTTCAAAGTTCTCACAGGCATCATTGGCATCTATCCTGGTCTGATTCTTGAGTGTGTAGGTCTCTGTACTACTTACTCCTAAAGCATTTTCAGAGTCGCAGGTGCATACATAATCCTTCTTACAAGCTGTAAACAACACCGGCATTAATAATGCTATTGCTGCTGTTTTTATCATGTTACTCGGTTTCATAACTATATGTTTTGGTTAATGATAAAACACTAACTGTAGGTCAAAAGTTCAACAAAATGAACTGCCCGGTATCTGACATGTGATATAAAAGACCTTGAAAACCAATGCCGATAACCAATCACGGCTATTCTATAAATAAACGTTAACGTGTGCCACTTGGTCTGGAATGAGTCATCTAAATCACAGCTTTCTATTTTAGGAAAATACTAAGACAATCAAACCTTAATTCTTCCTTATCTTTATTTTAAACCCATTAAGCATGGCCAGGTTTGCCATATTATTAGCGTTCACTTTCTACATGCAAACAATATTTGCACAGGACCTGTCAGGCAAATGGTATGGCAACTATGGCAAAACTTTCCTGAGTACCAATGTTGATGAACTAATTGTAGAGCTTGAACTGTATAACGACTCACTGATCAGAGGCACAACTAAATTATTTTATAGCCGGAACAATTATGAACACTACGTCATAAAAGGCGTATACAGTAAAGAAGATTCAACTATATTCTTCAGAGAGGTTTCTGAAATTGAAGTGCGCCTCGGCACGCTCAACTCCAATGTCATGGGCAATTACACCATGAAGCTGAAAGATTATGGAGGTGTATTGCGCTTTGAAGGTAAATGGCGGGACAACAAGACCGGGCTGATGCAGATGATGGCTACATCAGTATGGATACAAAAGTTACCTCCCATAGAAGTGGTACCCCCCAAAGAGATCCTTAACGATTACCCTGTAGTTACATTACCTGCTGTTACTAAAATAACCCAGCCTGTGCACGCTGCCATCCCTCTCCAACATAACTTCCTTACTCACCCAAAACTTATGAATATCGCATCGGATAAAAAACAGGCAATATCGGCACCGGATACTAACTTAAAACGTAACACAACAATAGACCATGCTATCGGCGTAAAAGAGATAGAAACAGATTCGGTAAAAATAGAAGTATATGATAACGCAAAAATAGATGGTGATATAATATCCATATACGTGGACGATAATCCAGTCCTGTACAAAAAGGGAATTAACGAGATTCCACTTGTATTCTATGTTACATTAAACAAAGCACTACCTGTACATACTATCAAGATGACCGCAGAGAGCTATGGTTCAATGCCGCCCTGTACGGCACATATCACCATCACAGCAGGCAAACAAAAATACGAGTTTGACCTCGAGAGCTATTTTGATAAGAATGCTGCATTCACGTTACGGTTAGACCAGGCAGTACCAAAATAAGCTAATCTTCAAACAGTTCAGTTATTACACTACCTGTACACCCATTCGGCATCTGTACATGAAGCATGGCAGCTAAAGTGGCAGCAATATCAGTCATATATACGGTACGATAAGTTTCACCTTCGGGAATACCCCACCCGTACCAAAGCAAGGGTATATGCGTATCATAAGGACTCCAGGTACCATGCGTAGTACCTGTGTTGCTATGGCCACTATACCAGCCCGGCTTAAGAATGATCTGTAAGCAGCCGCTGCGCTCCCTGTTGTAACCGTTCACTATCATAGTGCGTATCGGTTCCGGAATCATAACCATGTCTGCCGTTTCCATATCAGCTACCATAGCCACCCCATCTTGTTGATAAAGCCACCTGATGACCAGCTTCTTTATCTCATCCCTGTCTAATCCTTTGCCGGCTATTAATTGTTCATCCAGGTAGACCTGGTAGTTATACAAGGCCCGAACAACAGAGTCAACGCCTGTTTGTTCTACTAAGTATTCATTGACCTTACCGGTAGCTTCTGCCTGTGTTTCACTACCCGCTGGTATACGAAGTTGATTCATATAAGCTGCATTATGCGCCGCACCATGATCTGCAGTAAGAAATACTGTATATTTTCCCTTCCCGACTTTATTATCCAGGTAACGCAACATTTGGGCTAATTCGAGATCCAGGCGTAGGTACATATCCTCCATTTCAATAGCATCAGGTCCATAATTGTGTCCGGCATAGTCTGTAGTTGACAACGTGATGCATAAAAAGTCGGTTTCCTCTCTTTGCCCCAACTGCTCCCCTTTTATACATGCCCTGGCTGCTTTTAGTGTCAGCGTGTTACCCCATGGCATAATTCTTAATCCATAATATGGCTTTTTTTTCTCCCGTGGAGTATAGTGCGGAAAAACAGGGGCATCTTCTCCCTGTAGTTTACCCTCGGTGACCATATTATCCCGGGTGCTATGAGTATAAGTACCTAATGGATACAAAGTCTTCCATGCCAGATCCACAAAGCTATCAGCCCATCGCCTGCCATTGAATCTCACCAGCCATGCCGGCAATTCATTCATATAATAGCTACTGGTAATAAAGTTGCCGGTGCTGTCATCAAACCAAAACGCTCCATTGGCACTATGCCCTGCAGGTAATATACTCCCCCTGTCTTTCAACCCTATACCAAAGACCTTTGAATGTTGTTTAGATGCTATTCTTAATTCATCGGTTACCGTTGTAGTATACATGTTGCGCGGGCTCATCATACCTGCTCTCATGCTCCCCCCTACCGACCGCACAGAATTATCTTCTACACAATACACTTCATTACCATTTTGCAGATCCAGCCAGTCATTGGAAGCAATGCCATGAATGGCAGGAACAGATCCTGTATATACACAGGCATGCCCGGGGCCTGTAAAACTGGGCAAGTAGTTGATCATTGTATTCTGGCAGTTATACCCTTCGTTTATCATCCTTTTGAAACCATCATCCCCATATCTTTCACAATATTTATACAAATAATCCCAGCGCATCTGGTCAACAACAATACCAACCACCAGTTTTGGGCGAGATAAAGCATCAGTCTTTTGTGCCGCCACACCTGTCACATGCAGAAAAACACATATATACAACAACAACTTTTTCATATTTATCAACATATTAAGTAACAAAAATGGCAATTACAGCTATATAAAGCACTATGTACCAACAATATTTTCCTTAATTTTGCCGATATTTTTTTGAAAGCCATTACATTTTAAACACAAGAGAGCGCATATGGATTTATTTGCCAAGTTTGAGAACAGGCTGGGACCAATAGGTGACCATGCTGATAAAGTGCCGGGATATTTTTCATTCCCGAAATTGGAAGGCGAGATTGGCAATCGCATGAAGTTCAGGGGAAAAGAGGTAATAGTATGGAGTCTGAACAACTACCTGGGTCTGGCCAACCATCCTGAAGTAAGGAAAGCTGATGCAGATGCAGCACAGCAATATGGACTTGCCTACCCGATGGGTGCACGTATGATGAGCGGTAACTCAAATATGCATGAGCAATTTGAAAAACAACTGGCTGAGTTTGTGGGTAAACCCGATGCTATGCTACTGAACTATGGCTACCAGGGTATGGTATCTGCTATAGATCTGTTATGCGTTCGTCATGATGTTATTGTGTATGATGCAGAATCTCATGCATGTATACTGGACGGTGTACGCCTGCATGCCGGTAAGCGTTTTGTTTTCAAACACAACGATATAGCGGATTGTGAAAAACAATTGCAAAGAGCTAAAAAACTGGCCGATCAACAAGGTGGTGGCATACTGTTGATCACGGAAGGTGTATTTGGCATGTCAGGCAACCAGGGTAAAATTGCCGATATAGTAAAACTTAAAGAAAAGTACGATTTCCGCCTGTTCGTTGATGATGCGCATGGATTTGGAACAATAGGCAAAACAGGTGCAGGTGTAGGTGAAGAGCAAAATTGCATGGAAGGTATCGATCTGTACTTTTCTACATTCGCCAAATCAATGGCCAGCATAGGCGGTTTTATTGCAGGTAATGTTGACATCTTAAAAGTACTGCGTTACAATACACGTTCTCAATTATTTGCCAAATCACTACCAATGCCCCTGGTAGTAGGTAATATGAAAAGGCTGGAGCTACTGCGCACACATCCGGAACTGAAAGAAAAATTATGGCATAATGTAAAGCGCCTGCAAAACGGATTACGTGAAAAAGGATTTGATATTGGCACGACCAATTCTCCGGTAACTCCCGTGTTCCTGCATGGCGACCTGACACTTTATGAAACAACACAGCTGATATATGACCTGAGGGAAAACTATCATATATTCTGCTCTGTTGTATTATATCCTGTTATTCCTAAAGGACAGATCATGCTGAGGTTGATACCAACAGCTACACACACTGACGAAGATATTGATCTGACCTTAAAGGCATTTACAGATGTACGTGCAAAACTGGAAGCAAAAGCTTACCCGCAGGAATTACCTCCTGATCTGATGGTTAAAGAGCCTATTGTTGGATAATTTGAAATATAAGACAATAAACAGAGTGGGCTGCTATATAGCAGCCCACTCTGTTTATTACATAACTTAAAACTATTACCTGTCTTTCTGTATTAGTGCCCTGAACAACCATATTACCAACATAACTAATAAAGTAATAATAAGCAGGCTAATTGGGAACAAAGTGTACGCTCCGGGAAAGTTTATTTTATCCAACATGTAATCTACCACCAGTCCGACAAGTGTCAGTAGTGCTAAAACAATTGCTGTCTTCCTTAATTTTACCAATGCCTCGTGCATAGATGCTAAGATAATCAAAACATTCAAGCTGCAATTATCAAAATATCGCATTAGTTTTGACGCATGAACCGTTACATCGTACTACTGTTAGTTTGCGCATTTTTTATTTCCTGCAGACCGGAGGTATATACACCTAAACCAAGGGGATATTTTCAAATAGATCTGCCGGAGAAAAGCTACACTACATTTGACAGTGCGGGTTTCCCTTATAAATTTGAATACCCCACCTATGGAAAGATAGTAACCAACCCTGATTTCTTTGGCGACAAACCGGAGAACCCGTATTGGATCAACATCGAATTTCCATCAATTGGCGGCAAGATATATATCAGCTATAAGTATATCAACAAAGACAACACATTAGAAAAGGTCAACGGAGACTTTTACCATATGACCTATACTGTACATGAGAAAAAAGCCGATTATATTCAGGATTTTTACCATAATGATAATGAGCGCAAAGTATACAGTGCTTTCTTCAACGTCACCGGAGATGCGGCATCAGCCTACCAATTCTACGCTACCGATTCTGTACAGAACTATATGCGCGGAGCTCTATATTTTGAAGCAACCCCTAATGCCGACTCGTTGAAACCTGTGAATGAGTTTTTGAAAAAGGATATCAGCCACCTGATAGAAACGATTGAGTGGAAGTAAAACAGGTACTATAGCGGTATCTCAACATAAAAGGTTGTACCCCTCCCCTCTTCACTTTCAAACCATATCTTACCACTATGTGCCTCTACTATCTGTTTAGTAATAGACAACCCTAAACCAAAAGGCTGCTCACCTGAAGTACCAAAACGTTTTGCTTCTGAGAACAGGTCGAAAACATGTCCTTTCATTTTGTCGGGTATGCCTATCCCATTATCTTGTACTTTAAGTATAAAAGAATCAGGATTTTTATTCAGGTCGATATTTATGACACCGCCAATAGAACTGAATTTTATTGCATTGGTAACCAGGTTACTGAGTATACGCAGTATCTTCTCCTCATTGACAGTTGCAGTAATATGATCATCCGGTGCCGAGAACCTTAGTTCCTGCCCTTTTTCCGCAGCCTTATATTTCAAGAGCTTCACCCTGTCTCTCATAACGGATGTAATGTCAACAGGCTCTTTTTCCAATTGTTCTGTGTTTAATGTTGCAACTTCAAGCAGGTCTTTGGTCAGTCCCAAAGCATTCTCATTCGATTTTTTTATCAGGTCTATGTACTCCAGCTGCTCTTCATCCAGTTTGTCAGTCTGCGACCTGAGTATGTCTACCAATGCCAGTGAAGAATTGATAGGGCTGCGCATATCATGCGAAACTGCTTTTAATATCCTGTCCTTTTCACCAGTGGCATTTTCCAGCTCTTGCAGTGTATTTTCCAGTTGTCTTCTCTGTTCGTTTATACGGTCATTCATTTCTGTCAGCTTAGCAACATGCACCTTGGAACGACGCAGGTTATTGATCACAAGAAATATGATAACAACTGCGAACAAAGCGATTATTATCAAGGCAACGAGATACATTTTCCGCTGGCTCGCAGTTTCTTCCAATACAGATATCTTATATTCGTTACCAATATTCTTTACGTTATTGTCTAAGCTGGCCAGTGAAAAACTGATATCGTATTTTCTTGCCGTATCTTCTTTTGCCCTATATGACTGCAAGTAGGAATAGGCCTTTTTAGTATCCCCCATTTTATCCCAATACTGCCAGTATACTTTGTCAAGCCTAAGCGAGACGTTTCTATCAGGTTGCCCGTTATTGATTTCCCCTATTTCATCGATAAGCCCCTTTGCTTCTGATAGCCTGCCGCTACCTATGTATAATTCAGCAAGCTTGAGACGGGTAAACTGAGCATCAGTTGGCTCCTCTAAAATGTAGTCTTCCTGGGACAGGCTTTCTTTAAACATTTGTTCTGCACTATCGGGCATACCTGCTTTGGCATAAGCACCTCCCAGATTACCCTTTGCTATAGCTATCGCCAGCTCCATATGGCTTTTGCGTTGATCAGGAAAGTTTTCCCTGTTGCTTTCCAGCAGTTCTATATCCCTCTTATAATATAGTATCGCACTGTCATATTGAGATAAACGTTCAAAGCATAATCCTATATCATTCAGCAACTCCTGTGTTCTGTAAAAGTACCCGAAGTTCCTTTCACATGTAAGACAGTTATCATATGCACTAACAAAATACCTGGAAGCATCTTTATACTGACGGGTGCTAAACATGATGAGACCGATCTTAAGGTCGTAATACCCGATCGCACAGGTATCATGATACTTTTCAGCCATTGATAAAGCTTTGTAATAATACTTGTATGCCACATCAAGATTCTTACGTCTTAATTCTTTGTCAGCTTTAAAGTAGTATGCCCAAAGATAATTGTCACGCGAAAAATTTGACGGGGGATTGTTATCTAAGAGCTGTATTGCACTGTCTGTATAAACAATTGCAAGGCTATCTTTCCCAATCCTGTCATACGAATCCGCATATAAGTACCAGACATAAAACCGGTCACTGATACTCCTGTTAGCAAATAAGGCATAGATACTATCCAGATATGACTTGTAACCCGGTATATCATGCGCGGTACGATATTCGCCAAGATCTATTGTAGCGGGCTCTACATATTCCGGTGTGTCTTCCTTCTTCTGATAATTGTCGTCGCGTGTACATGAAGCAAAAACGACAACCACGGACAGCAAGCATAATATCATGCTGCGCTTCATTTGGGTTCCGATAGGTCTAAAACTATTATCTGCGCAAAACAAATACCTCATACGGCTACAAAATACAGCTTCTGGCTGATTATATATAGTATTACACATACCCAAAATGGCATCAAAAAAACTTCTATTAGGTAATTAATGTCAATTCATTAAATTTGCACCCCCAAACGGCCTCGTAGTTCAATGGATAGAATAGAAGTTTCCTAAACTTTAGATACAGGTTCGATTCCTGTCGAGGCTACAACAACAAATCAAGCGACTCATTTACGAGTCGCTTGTTTTTTTCAAATACTAACCATATTTTTAGAGGATAAATACGAGTTCATGAAAAATATTTTGACCATATCCGGCGCACTGGCCTTGATGATGTTTGCTTTAACTTCCTGCCACAAGACATACGATTGTGTTTGTGATTTAAAAACCTATGCAATCGACACCCAGGATACATTGAAGACCGAGACAACTCACCACACCATCAAGGGTACAAAATATGATGCTGAAGATGCGTGTAAATATTATGAGACCGAGGAAGATTACCTGCAACGCCCGGCAATAGTATACCACTACTGCGGTATTGTTGAAGATTACGGTAAGTAATAAAACTATATAATATTAACATATTCAGCCCCGTACTGTAAGGTACGGGGTTATTTTTTGTCTTACCTGAAAACAACACCACATAATGAAATACTTGTTCTTACTGGCGATCACATGTCTCAGTTTTCCTGTTTTCGCCCAGTTTGCAGAAGACGCCCACAGTATATCTCCCCTGCTTATAAGCGAAGAGATACCTGCCGCAACACTACTGAATACAGACAACCAACCTGTACAGATACGCGATATAGTAAAGCAAAAGCCCTCTGTATTGATATTCTATCGTGGTGGCTGGTGCCCCTATTGCAATGCACACCTGGCCCAAATAGCCGGTATAGAGGATGAAATCATAAAAGCCGGGTACCAGGTAATAGCCGTAAGCCCGGACGCCCCGGAACAACTGCAAGTGACAGTAGACAAAAAAGAACTTAAATATACCTTACTCTCAGACGGGGACGGGACTTTCTGTAAGGCTATGGGTATAGCCTATAAATCACCAGACCATAAATGGAAGACCAACCAACTGCAAAAGCATTCAGGAGGAAAGAACCCGGGATTTCTACCGGTACCGTCTGTTTTTGTGGTAGATAAGAACGGAGACATACTATTTGAATACATCAACCCCGACTACAAACACCGGATAGACGGTAAACTGCTACTGGCTGTGCTGAATGCTTTGAAATGATCTGAAGTTTATGGCATCATATTTGAGTTTGTTTTTATAAACCTACCTTATGAGAATAACAACCCTGGTAATAACCATTGCTTCCTGCTGTTTGTTAACACAGTGTAATAAAATCAAAAAGTCAGAAATAGCATTATCTAAAGATCTGGTAGGTACTCATCAGCTGCACGGTATATATATATCATCATATCACTATAAAAATAACCAGTATGCAGATACCGTTAATATTGATTCCTTTATTCTGATTATTTCATCGGTTACAGAAGATAGCATCAGTTGCCAGAGAAGTAATGGATACAAGAATGAACTTAATAGCTACACCTTACCCAGAATATGGAGCAATGCAGACCCTGCAACTCATCAGTATAGGATTGAAGGGCAAAGTGGCATAATCGATTTGCAATACTCAAAAAGCTCGGATGACATCACCTATTTCACTGAGACATGGAACTCCGGCAGTACCGGTGAATCTGTAAAATATAACGAAATATTGCATGAGAAATAGCATTGATATAGCTTATAACAAATGCTTTTTTATGCACTAAAACACAAAGCTCCGCCATAGCGGAGCTTTGTTATATATTACTAACCCTATAATACATTACAGGTGAGACTGTATCTTCTTCTCGAATACACCTTTGGGTGCTGCGCCCACTTGCTTATCTACTACCTGGCCACCTTTGATGAACAGTACCGCAGGTATACTGGTGATACCATACTCGATAGACAAATTAGGATTCTCATCCACGTTCACTTTACCAACGTTTATTTTACCGTCATATTCAGTAGCCAAAGCCTCGATAGTAGGTCCTAAAGCCAGACAAGGACCGCACCATGGGGCCCAAAAATCGATAACTGATAACTTGTCTGTGCTCAGCACTTCTGCCTCGAAATTAGCATCTGTATATACTGCTGCCATTTTTATTTGTTTTATAATTAATTAAAATAATTTTCTCATTAAGTAAGACGGCAAAAATACGACCATATTACAACTACTACAATAGACGGCTCAAATACTCACATAAGCTATCCACATAGTTATTGACACTACTGCGTTTCAATATGCATGCGTATATAACTATGATCTTCTATATATTGCACCAGTTCGTCATTTATCGCAATTTTCTGCCCACCTGTCTTGAGTGCCGCTGTCATATTGGCTGTGTTATCCTGCACCTGTATCCTCAGATCGGTATTACCCGGGTTGGCTTTGAGATTCACACCCAGGAAGTTGATGAGTTCCTCATTCACCTTCTCCAGCGGCACCAGCATATGCACTTTTTTCGTGAACTTCTTTTTCACATCATCCAGCAGTATCACATCCTGTATATCAAACTCCATAACACCTGGGCGGTAAGGATGTTCACGGTAAGAGCCCTGTATCATCAGCTTTTGACCATTATCCAGGAAGTTGGCATACTTCACATAGTTGTTCTGCCAGAACATAATATCAATATGACCCGTGTAATCGTTGAGCACCAGCTTGCCGAATTTTGAGCCCTTCTTCGTTGTCCTGTGTTCCGCATCGGTCACGAAACCGGCTATACGTATCGTCCTGCCTACACACTTCTCTACATCAATGATATTGGTGAAGCCGTACTTCTCCATTTCGAACTTATAACCGTCCAGCGGGTGGGCGCTCAGGTAGATACCTACCACGTCCTTTTCCTTCTCCAGCAGTTCTGACAATGTCCATGGCTCACATTCGGGCATTACAGGTGGCTTGATGTCCGGCATATCCGTTTCGCCAAACAGGCTGTTGGCCGTCATAGAGCCCGCCGCCTGCACCTGGTTGCCGAAGCGCGTGAGGCGTTCCAGGCCTGTAATCGGGTCTACTGAAGGCGCGTAGAAATACTGCGCCCGGTGCAGCTCGGGGAAGCTATCCATAGCACCCGCCAGCACCAGGTTCTCCAGCGATTTCCTGTTCACCGTACGCTGGTTGACACGGGAAACCAGGTCGAAAGGAGACGAGAACAAACCATTCTCCTCGCGCTCGCGTATCAGGTCTTCCACGGCGGCCTCTCCTACTCCTTTTATGGCGTTCATCCCGAAACGGATGACACTCTCTTTACTTACCGAAAAACCCTTCAGGCTCTCGTTGACATCGGGCCCCAATACCGACAAGCCCATACGCTGGCACTCCTCCATGTAGAACTTTATCTTATCGATATTGCCCTGGTTATTGAGCACCGCAGCCATGAACTCTGACGGATAATGCGCCTTGAGGTATGCCGTCTGGTAGGCCACGAAGGCATAACAGGTTGAGTGCGACTTGTTGAAGGCGTATTGTGCAAATGCCTCCCAGTCGGTCCATATCTTATTCAGTTTGTCTTCGGGGTGTCCTTTTTCTTTGGCCCCTTCCACAAACTGGCTTTTCATTTTGTCCAGTACCGCCTTCTGCTTTTTACCCATCGCCTTACGTAGTACGTCGGCGTCGCCTTTACTAAAGCCGGCCAGCTTCTGCGACAGCAACATCACCTGCTCCTGGTATACCGTGATACCATAAGTATCGCCCAGGTACTCTTCCATCTCCGGCAAGTCGTAGCTTATCTCCTCCTCGCCATGCTTACGGCGTATGAAGTTGGGTATATATTCAAGCGGGCCCGGGCGGTAGAGGGCGTTCATTGCTATCAGGTCGTCAAACTTATCCGGCTTCAGTTCGCGCAAGTACTTCTGCATACCCACACTCTCAAACTGGAAGGTACCATTGGTCTCTCCCTTCTGGTATAGCTTGTAGGTCTCCTCGTCATCCAGCGGTATCTCGTCTATCTCGATATCAATATTGTAGTTACGCTTGATGAGCGCCAACGCATCTTTTATGATGGTCAGGGTTTTAAGACCCAAAAAGTCCATCTTGATAACGCCGGAGTTCTCAATGATACCACCCTCGAACTGGGTGATGAGCAGCTCCACATCTTTGGTAGCGCAAACAGGTATCAGTTCCGAAAGGTCTTTCGGGGCAATGATGATACCCGCGGCGTGTATACCCGTATTGCGCACACTACCCTCCAGCTTCTCTGCCTCCTTCAGCACTTTGCCATGTTCGGTATTGGAAGTGCGGAACTCACGCAGCTTCTCAACATTGGCTATCTCATCGGCACCCAGGCCTTCTTTATCGGTCAGGCTCTTGTCGCCTTTTATAGGTGCGTTCAGTAATCTTTTCAGTGATATACCCGGGCGTTCGGGCACCAGCTTGGCCAGCATATTACTCTGGTCGAGCGGCAGATCAAGCACGCGGGCTACGTCTTTGATACTACTTTTGGCGGCCATGGTACCGTAGGTAACAATATGTGCCACCTGGTTCTTACCATACTTATCCACCACATAGTCTATCACCTTCTGGCGGCCCGCATCGTCAAAATCCGTATCTATATCGGGCATGCTCTTACGTTCCGGGTTCAGGAAACGCTCGAACAGGAGATTGTACTTAATAGGGTCGATATTGGTGATGCCGATACAGTAGGCCACCGCACTACCCGCGGCACTACCCCTGCCCGGCCCTACGAACACCCCAAGGTCGCGGCCTGCCTTAATAAAGTCGGCCACGATAAGGAAGTAACCCGCAAACCCCATGGTGCGGATGGTGAACAGCTCGAAGTTGAGACGCTCTTCTATCTCGGGCGTTATATCCCGGTACCTTTCTTTGGCTCCCTCCCATGTGATGTGCTCCAGGTACCTGTCCTGGTCGTCGTTGAACTCTGCCGGCACCTTAAAGTGCGGCAGCAGGATATCCCTTTCCAGTTTCAGCGGCTTTATCTTGTCCACTATCATCTGGGTATTGTCGATGGCCTGCGGGATGTCCCTGAACAGATCCGTCATCTGTTGGGTGTTCTTAAAAAAGAACTGGTCGTTATAGAATGCGAAGCGGGTGTCTTTGCTCTTGCCCCCTTCGTCATCAAAATCTTTCGCTTTGGGTGTCGACTGTTTTTCGCCCGTGTTGATACACAACAGGATGTCGTGTGCGTTGGCATCGTCCTGCTCCACATAGTGGCTGTCGTTAGACGCGATAACGGGTACGTTGTACTTCTTTGCGAATTTCAGCAACACCTCGTTGGCGGCTACCTGGTCGGGTATCTCGTGGCGCTGCAGTTCTACATAGTAGTCGTCGCCAAAAAGGTCGAGCCACCACTTGAACACCTTTTCGGCTTCCTCCTCGCCCTTGCGCAAAATGGTACGCGGCACCTCGGCAGCCAGGCAACAAGTAGTTGCGATAAGCCCCTCGTGATACTTGAGGATCAATTCTTTATCTATCCTCGGGTACTTGCCGTACAGCCCTTCCATGTAGCCGAGGCTACATAGCTTAACGAGGTTGCGGTAGCCCACCTCGTCTTTGGCCAGCAGTAGCTGGTGGTAGCGCACGTCCCGCTCGTCGCGGCTGAACTGGCGCTTGTGCCTGTCTTCTACCAAGTAGAACTCACAACCCACCACCGGTTTTACCACGGGCTCCTTTATCTCTTTTCCATTCTCGTCTGTTCCTACTACTTTGGTGTTCTTCCAGGCGGTGGCCACAAAGTCGAACACGCCGAACATGTTACCATGGTCGGAAATGGCCATGGCGGGCATCTCATCCTTTATCGCCTTGTCAAACAGGCGTGGGATGGATGAGGCACCATCCAGCAAAGAGAATTGGGTATGATTATGTAGATGTGAGAATTTCATATGGCACTATCCAAACTGCGTCTAACAAAATAACGAAAAAGGAGGGGCATACCCTGTTGTAGTTTTCCACAGCATGTCAATTGATAATGGATGCCACGCCGGAGCGATGCCAAATTGTTAAGTAGCCGCGACTTCCTGAGAAATGGTGAAAATACTAACTTATTGACTACCAAGGCATTACCTGTATAATTGTTAAAGTTTGTTAAGTAAAACCATGTTTTGACAGGAAGGTACAGGGTATAAAAAAGCCCGCTTATCAGCGGGGCGGCGAACTTGAAGTGATGCTTTAGGTTGGGCATGGCGATATTTATTTTAGTGTGTACATTGTTAGCAAATATACGTTAAATATGTGATAATGTCAATTTTAATTATTGTCTGAATCAGGATTAACAGGATGATAAGATGGGCAGGATCGTTTTATGAGGGAGGGGTAGCTGAAGAATACGTGCTGCCGGTTACAAACCTGCTATATATTCGTCATTTAAGTTTTAAACTTTTACGAGGGGGAGGAAGTATCCGTAACTGATTGCGAATGAGTATCCTGTCCGACGCGTGGCTGGATTGCTTCATGCGTATTTGACGAGGCAAATACTCCTTCGCAATGACGTGTGTGGTGGTAGGTTGTGGGTTTGGTGTTCGGCTTCCCCCTCTCCCGTCATCGTAAGGAGAGAGGTACGAACGACCCCGCCTTCATCGGGGCAGGCGTGACGATCTAGTCACGCGTTTATTATTACGTGTGTGAACGAGATATTTTGCGAATGAGTCGTGTGTCCGGCGCGTGGCTAGATTGCTTCATGCGTATTTGACTAGGCAAATACTCCTTCGCAATGACGGGTGTGGTCGTGGTTGGCTGTGGGTGCGTTCGGCTTCCCCCTATCCCGTCATCGTGAAGAGAGAGGAACGAACGACGTGACGATCCAGTCCAGACTCAGTACTCTATATTATCTGCCAGGTCCGACCAATCGGGGTTCAGTCTGTTTATCAGTTGTTCTTTCTTTGAGCGTTTCCATGATTTGATGCGCTTTTCTTCTTCTATGGCAGATTCTATACTATCAAAGAACTGATAGTAGACAAGGAGCACACAATTGTATTTTGCTGTAAAGCTATCCGGGTAGACTTTGTTCTTATGCTCCCATGCTCTTCCTTCAATGTCGGATGTGACACCTACATACAACACTCTTTTGCTTACAGATGCCATAATGTATACCCAACCGCCTTTGAACATGTTATAAATATAGTACTTCGTGTGGCATATTGAAGTAATAGTGTGACGAATAAACATCTGTAGAATCATTTTGCGAATGAGTTGTGTGTCCGGCGCATGGCTGGATTGCTTCATGCGTATTTGACGAGGCAAATACTTCTTTGCAATGACGGGGAGAGTGGTGGTTGGCTGGATGGCCACGTACATAACGCCACGGGCGTTACTCCCTCGCCATGACGGTGTGTGATGTGATGGTACACTCCTTCGCAATGACTGGTGTGGTGGAACCCCCACACAATAAAATGACGTTCAAAACGTTATCCACATACACGCACTCACCAAAACATATTTCAAAATGAAACGACAAACACTGATAGCAATAACCGTTTTTGCTGCAAGCATCGCATTGACATCCTGCCAAAAGACATACCGGTGCTCCTGCCAGTTAATGGACTCTGCAACACCTTACCAGACCGATGTAAAAGGAGCCACTCGCGCTTCGGCAAAGCAGAACTGTACTGATATCAGCAAGGACCAGGACCAACCTTATTATGACGGGCCGTTGAATTGCCATTTGGTGAGCTAATTCCCTTTCGGGTAACGCTCTGCACACGCACAACAAATGACATAAATCACCAATATACCATTTACTAAATTGTATTTTTGCAGGATATAATTCCTGTTGATGGATCTTGTTCAATACATAAAATCATGGCTGGCCGACCACCCGGTGAGTGTAGACATCCTGAAATACCTGGTATGGATAGCGCTGATAGCCTTCGCGGTTTCATTTATCCGCAAACTACTGAAGAAGGCACTGCCTGATACGACCATCAGGTACAAGTCGCAAAAGGGCATAGAGATACTGGGCTATATACTCATCGTCTTGCTGACCATCACTTATTTCACAGGCCGCATCAGTGACCTTACGCTCGCCTTTGGTTTGCTGACGGCGGGCATTACGATTACCCTGCAGGAGCTGATACTGAGCATAGCAGGTTCGTTCTACATCTTCCTGGTGAAGGTGTACAAGCCGGGAGACAGGATAGAGATCAATGGTATAAAAGGCGACGTGATAGACATAGACAGCATATACACCACGATGATGGAAATAGGCGAATGGGTGAGCACGGATAACTACAGTGGCCGTATTGTTAAGCTGAGCAATGCGTTTGTATTCAGAGGGCCCATTTACAACTACTCGCAGGATTTTCCTTTTGTATGGGATGAGTTTGACCTGCCCATCAGGTATGGCTCAGATATTGAAATGGCCAAGTCGATAGTAATAGACATAGCCTCAGAAGAGTTGTCTGGTTATGTGCAGCAATCCATAGCCACCTGGCAGGAGATAGTAAAGAAGTACTATATAGAAGATGCCAACGTAGCCCCTACCCTGGCCATTACCATGACGGACAACTGGATGCAATTCAACCTGAGGTATATAGTTGATTACAAAAAGAGAAGGCATGTAAAACATGTGCTGAATGAGCAAATAGGCGTAGCCATCCAAAAGACGAACGGGGCGGTGAAGCTGGCTTCATCAACGGTAGAGATAGTGCGTATACCTACTGTTGACGTAAAGAGCGATAAATAAGGATAATTATCACCAATAAACTGTCGGGTATGATTGCGTACCTATGTTTCCTATATTTGGGCTGATATCCGGCCTGCCGATAACATTCGGAGGCTCAATAATAAACTACCTGAAAAGGTAATCTGAAAGTGTATAAACTGAACAACAAGATAGCTATTGTGATGCGTAACCTGTCACTGATCGTATTTATACTGCTGGTAGTTACTAATATAACATCGTGCAGGAAGGAGACCATAGAACCCGGCAAAATAGAGCAGGTAGACCTGAATACCATCTCCCGGCTGAACAGGATACACTTCATGAATGACTCCGTATGCATTGTTGGTGGTGGTGAAAGATTTCATGAGGCAGATATCATTACCAGCACAGACGCCGGGCAAAGTTGGTCGCTGGCATCGTACCCTGAGGCCGGCAAAGGCATGTATGGCATGGCTGTTGACGCAAATGGCAAGGCCTGGCTCTGCGGAACCGATGGTAAGCTGTTGGCAACCAATGACCACGGTGCTACCTGGTCTTTTCACCAACTCGCTTATTGGTGGTTCTTCAACTCAATGGCTTTTACTACCAATGGCAGATGTATAGCACTGGCCACCAACGCCCAGAATTATGGTACGATAGTAAGGATAGACAGCAATTACAACATTAGCGATACTACCTATATGAAATTCGGCCTGAATGATATAGCTATGCCTCTGCCGGGTACGGGTTATATAGCCGGTTTTGGTGCGGTACTGAAAACAGACAACGGCGGAGATAGTTGGGCGTATATGGATGTGAAAAATGACAATTTCATGTCGGTATACTGCCTGAATGAGCAGGAAGTATGGGTGTGCGGGTATAGGGGCACCATCTACCATACCACTAATGGCGGTACTACCTGGGACAAACTGCGCAACGGCAACCTGCTAATACAAAAGAACTACATGCTGCTGGACATATATTTTAAAGACAGCAACAAAGGCTGGGCCTGCGGCGAAGACGGCCTGCTGATATACACAACCGATGGCGGCAATAGCTGGACAGAGTATAAGAAATTCACCGGCAATGCATTGCGTGCTATAACACTGGCGCCTGACGGCAGGCTGATAATAGTAGGCGACAACGGCAGCATGTATAAGCTGGCTATTGATTAAAAACCGCGCCGGCAGCGCAACAGAAAAATAAATTTTTATTTTTTTGTTTTGAATATTAGTTCTACTTTTGCCGTCCAATTCTCATATTGCTCTTTATAAGAACGCATTTGGGAGAATAAGCGGGGAACAACCCCGAGATTCGTTAACACCAAAAAAGTCAAAAAAATGGCTAAACAAATCAGCGGCTTCGTTAAGCTGCAATGTAAAGGCGGCCAAGCCAATCCGGCACCACCGATAGGACCTGCACTAGGTGCCAAGGGTGTGAACATCATGGAGTTCTGTAAGCAATTCAACGCTCGCACACAGGACAAAATGGGGAAAGTCCTTCCCGTTGTTATCACAGTTTATGCAGACAAATCTTTCGATTTCGTAATCAAGACTCCTCCTGCTGCCGTGCAGTTGTTGGAAGCTTCCAAGAAAAAGAAAGGATCTCAAGAGCCTAACCGCAACAAGGTTGGTAAGGTAACATGGGCTCAGGTTGAAGAAATCGCCAAGGACAAAATGGCTGATCTCAACTGCTTCACTGTAGAAAGCGCCATGCGTATGGTTGCAGGTACAGCGCGCAGCATGGGTATCACGGTTTCAGGCGCAGCCCCATGGGACAATTAATCCATTGATTCACCTTATTAAAACTTAGTGCAATGGCTAAACTAACAAAGAAAAGAAAAGCTGCAGAAGCTAAAATAGATAAAGAAAAGAACTACTCCCTTGCAGAAGCTGCAGGGATGATGAAGGATATCAACTGTACAAGTTTCGACAGTTCCGTTGACCTTCACATACGCCTTGGTGTTGACCCTAAGAAGGCAGACCAGGCTATCCGTGGTACGGTGACGCTTCCACACGGTACCGGTAAAACAAAAACCGTTTTGGTGCTTTGTACTCCTGACAAAGAAGCTGAAGCTAAAGCCGCAGGTGCAGACCACGTTGGTTTGGATGACTATATCCAAAAGATCGACGGTGGATGGACCGATATAGATGTGGTTATCGCTACTCCTTCCGTAATGCCTAAGATAGGTAGGTTGGGTAAAGTATTGGGTCCTCGTAACCTGATGCCAAACCCTAAGACAGGTACTGTTACCAACGACGTGGCATCTGCCGTAAACGATGTTAAAGGTGGTAAGATCGCCTTTAAAGTAGACAAAGCAGGTATCATCCACGCCTCTGTTGGCCGCGTATCTTTCGAGCCTAACAAATTGGCTGAGAACGCTCAGGAATTGATCAACACATTGGTACGTATGAAACCTTCCACAGCTAAAGGTGTATACCTGAAAGGTGTGAGCATGGCAAGTACCATGAGCCCTGGTTTAACTATCGATACTAAAAGTGTAGCATCGTAAACGTGAAATTTGAAGGTTAATTATCCTTAAAAACATTTAGCAATGGCAATGACAACCGCTCAAAAAGGTGAAGTGATAGAAGCACTGAAAGAGAAATTCTCTCAGTATGACAACTTTTACCTTACAGATACAGAATCTTTATCAGCAGACCAGACGAGCAAACTTCGTCGTATCTGTTTCGAAAAGAACGTGGAAATGAAGGTGGCTAAGAACTCCCTCATCCAAAAGGCTTTGGAGCAACTTGATACTGATCGCTACACAGGAGCATTCGACTCTCTGAAAGGGGTTACAGCATTGATGTTCTCCGAGTCTGCAAAAGAACCTGCTGTCATCATCAGCACTTTCCGCAAAGACAACAAAACCGAAAGGCCTGTATTCAAAGCAGCCTTCATCGATGGCGATGTATTTGTAGGTGAAGAGAACATGACAGTATTGAAATCGCTTAAGAGCAAAACAGAGCTTATCGGCGAGATCATCGGATTGTTGCAATCTCCTGCCAAAAATGTTATCAGTGCGCTTAACGCAGGTAACAAACTGGCTAGCCTTGTTAAGGCGTTGGAAGATAGAGCAGCATCATAAATACGGCTTCCAAGTCCAACTATATTAAATTTATTTTTGAACTGAAAATTAAAACATCATTACGATGGCAGAACTTAAAGAATTCGCAGAACAACTCGTTAACCTTACAGTTAAAGAAGTTAACGAACTAGCACAGATATTGAAAGACGAATACGGTATCGAGCCGGCAGCTGCAGCTGTAGCTGTTGCAGGTCCAGTAGCAGGTGGTGGCGACGCCGGTGCTGCTGAAGAGAAAACTTCATTCAACGTAGTACTGAAAGCTGCCGGCGCTAACAAACTGAACGTAGTTAAAGTTGTAAAAGAACTGACTGGTTTAGGTTTGAAAGAAGCTAAAGAAATGGTAGACGGCGCTCCTCAGAACGTGAAAGAAGGTGTTAGCAAAGCAGAAGCTGACGACCTGGCTGCTAAGCTGAAAGAAGCTGGTGCTGAAGTTGAGATCGCTTAATTTCGGTTTTTACCAACAACATAAAAATGCCCCGTTACTCGTAACGGGGCATTTTTTATGCCATGAGATTGTAAAACAACCCCTGAAAACGGATATTTCACCACTATGTTTTCTTAAGAGTCATTCCCTTGGAAATATATCAGTAAATTGCCCCACTTATTTTTCATACAACAAAACAGCAAGAGCAATATCTTAAATGAAACGTTCCTTTGTGCAACCACTGCTGATCCTACCTGTACTGCTATTGCCGCTATTAAGCCCTGCACAGCAATTCATTGGTCTAAACACAACAGAATATGCTGCCATACAACATATGGCCACCAATCCTGCCTATGTTAACTTTTCTGAGAACGGGACAGAGGTATTGCTTTTTTCGGCAAACGGCCTGGCAGGCACTAATGCTTATGATTTCAAAAAGAAGTTCATCTACCAGGGGTTCAACGGGCAGGCAATAGAGAATAAGGATTATTACCGGGAACTGGAAGGCAGCAACAAAAACATGTGGGCCAATATTGAGATAAATGGCCCTGCCGTGTCATTTAAATATAAAGACATCCATCACTTCGGCGTTTTCACACGTGCCCGCCAGATTTACAGGGCGGGTAATATATCGGACGTAAATTTCGATGTACTGGGCAACAGTAGCAAGAAAATACCCAATGGTGACCCAATCACATTTACGAATGCAGGGTTCACTACACATACGTTTGCAGAAATTGGTTTCAGTTACGGAAGAATAATGGTCAATGATTACTACCATGTATTGCGAGGTGGCGTTTCTGTAAAATACCTGATGGGGTTTGTTGCCGGAAGTATATATGCGCCCGACCTACAGTATACTGCCAATTACGACAGTGTGAGGTCTGTAAAAGGAGATGTAAACGTCAATTATACCTATAATATCGGCCCATATATAGACCCCAACGCACAGAACGACCTGACATCATGGTTTGAACGTGCAGGGCGATGGGGCCTGGGATTGGACATAGGCGGACAATATGAATATCATCCTAATGGCACCCCTAATGAGCCTACACCCTACATGTTCAGCGTAGCAGCATCATTAACAGATATAGGAGGTATAGGTTATGTTGCGGATAAAGGCAGTGGTTCATATGGGCTTGCTATGAGCAATGTTGACACAGGGATACTTATCAAGCGTGACTATGAGGCCATGTCTGAATATATGCAGAAACTTGATAAGGACACACTACTTGGAAAGAAGGAAGAACATGAGAAGTTTCGTGTAGGGCTGCCTACTGCTTTCAGGTTGAATGCTGATTACAATGCAGGAGATAAACTGAATTTTGCTATAAACCTACTGTTGAACCTGAGAGGGAACAGCGCCACTGTATATAAACCGGCATATGTAAACTATATCAACTTTACCCCCAGCTACGGAGGCCGTAAAGCCAAAGTATCATTACCTTTTACCCTGATAGGCTACCAGACATTTACTGTAGGTGCAATAATACGTGTAGGCCCATTCTATTTAGGTAGCACATCAGCTGTATCATCGATAATGACCAATAAGATAAACAATATTGATGCCTATGCAGGCTTTATTTGGAAGTTCAGGCAGAATGAATTCCATTACTACTAGACATCCGGAAAATGGACATAAAAAGAGCAGCCACGCAATGCGTGGCTGCTCTTTTTATAGTATCATTAATATGTTCAATTAGTTTGCCAAATACTGAAGATATTCAGGAGGCAAAGGCCAGTTCAACTTCCTGAAATAAAACTCAGTGTACTCTAAGCTCATTGTGTCGGCAAATTGTTTTTCGGGTAATACACGGTATAATTTACCAAATAAATATCCCCTGTAGTTGCCGCCTTCTTCACCTATTATGTTTATAGTAGCATAACCCAATTTATCACCGGTATTTGCTGTATAAGTGTTATATATCTTCCTGCCTGCCAAGTCAACACGGCTGGTATCCAGTTTCACAAAATTCACCCTTGGGTTCATATCACCGGCAGTAACTGAGTAGGTATCAATACCTGAATATGGAGCAAAAGTAACCCTTAAAGTACGATGAAAAATGCTGTCGTCTTTAACCCTGGCTATTATCTGCGTATTACCTGCTGTATCTACATAGTAAAATGCGGGAGCATAAACCAGTTTCCTGTTGTTAAGTACACCTTCCATAGACCCAAGGTACACAGAAACACCACCACTATCGGGGCTCAGGGGGTTCAGCGCGGCACCATCATCTACATTAGGATTCGCATCATAGGCCCCGTTATTGCATGAAAACATAGCCATAGAGGCTCCTAATATCAATGCAGAAGCAATTAAAAGTTTCTTCATAGTACTTTATTACAGCTATAAAGATAATAATCTGAACAGAAAATCAAAACATAAGTCCCCCTATTCAGTAACATCTTTTTTAGTATTAACTATTCTGATATTCAACTCATCCAATTGTTTATCATCAACATATGAAGGCGCATCCAGCATTACGTCGCGGCCTGCATTGTTTTTGGGGAAGGCTATGAAATCCCTTATTGACTCCTGCCCGCCCATAAGCGCGCAAAGCCTGTCGAACCCCAGGGCAATACCACCATGTGGGGGAGCCCCATACTCAAATGCCCCCAGCAGGAAGCCAAATTTCTCATTTGCCTCATGGGCATCCATGCCCAGAGCGGCAAACATCTGTTGCTGAATATCCTTTTGATAGATACGGATAGATCCGCCGCCAATCTCGGTACCATTCAGAACAATATCGTAAGCATTTGCCTTTATATCGCCATATTTTTCAGGCATTGCCAGCCATTCTATATGTTCAGGCTTGGGTGATGTGAACGGGTGATGCCGCGCCACCCACCTGTCCTCTTCCGAATCATGCTCCAATAAGGGAAAGTCTACCACCCACAATGGCTTGTAGTTATCGGGGTTCCTGAGCCCCAGCCTGTTACCCATTTCCAGCCTTAATTCACTCATGGCTTTCCTTGCTTTATCGTCTGTGCCAACCAGTATCAATACCAGGTCACCGGTATCAGCGCCACAGAACCCGGCCAGTTGTTCAGGCTTGTTACCATCCAGGAATTTATCAATACTACTTTTGAATGTACCGTCCGCATTACATTTCAGGTATATCAGCCCTGTCATGCCTATCTGCGGGCGTTTTACCCATTCAGTAAGCTCATCCAGTTGTTTACGGGTATACTCCGAAGCGCCGGGCACTGTTATAGCTAATATGGTTTCCGCGTCGGAAAACACTTTAAAATCCACTTCACTCAGTACTTCTGCATACACATTATTGTTGGCCTTGCAGTTGTTAATGGTCATACCAAAACGGATATCAGGCTTGTCATTCCCATAACTCCACATTGCCTCCTCCCAGGTCATACGGGGAAAATCGTCATCAAAAGTGATACCTTTTACTTCTTTGAATAAGTATTTGACCAGCCCCTCGAAAGTTTGCAAAATGTCTTCTTGTTCAACAAAACTCATTTCACAATCGACCTGCGTAAATTCAGGTTGCCTGTCTGCCCGCAAGTCCTCATCGCGGAAACATTTTACCACCTGGAAATACTTATCAAAACCGCTGACCATCAATAATTGCTTAAATGTCTGCGGGCTTTGTGGCAAAGCATAGAATTGGTTTTCGTTCATGCGCGATGGCACGATAAAGTCCCTAGCCCCCTCAGGTGTTGATTTTATAAGGAACGGCGTTTCAATCTCCATAAAGCCCTGTCCATCCAGGTAGTTCCTTACAGAGCGGTTGATACGATACCGAAGGTCCAGGTTCCTGCGCAGCGGCTGGCGTCTCAGATCCAGGTAACGATATTTCATCAACAATTCGTCACCACCATCTGTTTCTTCTTCTATAGTAAAAGGAGGAACAGCGGACTTATTGAGTATTTTATAGTCTGACACTTCTATCTCAACATCACCGGTAGGTATCTTGGGATTTTTGTTACTGCGTTCCAGCACAACACCTGTAGCCTGTATCACAAATTCGCGGCCCAGTGGTGCCTTATCTAAAGCATTATTGAACTTTTCGTTGAACAAAAGTTGCGTAACACCATAACGGTCCCTGATATCAATAAAGGTGATAGCACCAAATTTGCGAACGGTTTGCACCCAGCCCGCCAATACAACTTCCTGTTTTACATTTTGAATACGTAATTCTCCACACGTATGCGAACGATACATAATATAGACATTTAAACGGCTGCAAGATAACTTTAATCAACCGATTGTTGATAAATCACTTTTATTATATCTGAGGTAATAGCTAATTTTCACGTACCGGACAGTATAGTACGGTATACAAAAACCTCTCGTGCCAGCTCTGACCAAAAAAAAGAAGCTCTTTATCGGCATAACAGCAGTTGTGATCCTGTTACTTATCGTGATCGGCAATATCGTTGCGGGCAGGTATAAGAAGATCATCCTGAATGTGCTGCCAAAGGCAGTTGCCGCCGGCACAGACAGCCTGTATCATATCTCGGTACAAGGAGCATCGCTCAATATCCTGACCAGGAGTATCACGCTTAGAGGCATTCATATATGGGCTGACAGCGACATAGTTGCCCGGAGTATAGCAGACAGTACTGCCAAGCCTATGTATGTGGATGTGAATATCCCACGTCTGAAGGTAAGCAGCATCATGTGGGACAAGCTAAAAGGAGGTGAAGGCTTTAGTTGCGGCCTGTTAACTATTGTGCGGCCTGCTATAGCTATTTACAAGACAGACTCGGCACTAATAAAAAAAGACACCTCCCATAGAACAGAGCAAAATAAAGAGTTTACTGCTAACACACTAAAAGTGATGAACGCCGATATCAGATACATTTTTCTAAATGGCGACGATTCAAATATTGTCAGCTTCAACAAGTGTGATGCTGAACTCAGCAACTGGCAGTATGGCCTTAGTTACCTGAGAGATACCAGCAAATTCCTGATGGCAGACCATGGAGAAATAATTGTGGGAAACTTCAGCTACGCTTCCCCCTCATCCATGTATAATTATTCGTGTACCAACCTGCGTTTCAGCAGCCAGGAGAATAAGATCACCGCTCGTGACCTGCGCATCAGGTTAAAAGGTACTACTGCTGAATTTTACCGGAAAGTAGATATGCAGAAGGAGATTTATGATCTGAACTTCCCAACCATAGAATTTGACAAGATAGACCGTAACAAACTAAAACAAGAACATATACTTACCTCCTCTGCCGTATACCTGAATCACAGCTCAATGGAGATATTGCTGGACAGGCGACACCCAGCTAATACGATCAGCAAATTGGGCAAATTCCCAAACCAGGTTGTAAGAAATATGAAGCTGCCGATATATATCGGCGAGATAAAAATAAACAAAGGGAGCGTGGCCTATGCTGAAATAAGCAATAAAACAGGGAAGAAAGCAACTATACATTTTGACAATATCGATGGCACGATAAGCAATGTAACGAATATACCCGCCTACCTGGAGAAAGACAGCATCGCGATAGCCCACTTGAATGCCAAGTTCAATAAATATACAGATGTAGACGCTTTGTTCCGGTTCTCCATGTCAGATCCTAAAGGAGCCTTCAGCCTTGATGCCAGACTTGAGGGGATGCAAAGCTACCAGGTAAGCGAACAAACAAAAGCATTTTCTTTGCTGGATGTAAAGTCGCTGAACATGAAAAGTCTCGACCTGAAAATATCAGGTAATGAATATGCAGCCGGAGGTTATTTTACAATGCTCTATAGCAACCTTGGGATAAGGATATTGAAGAACGAGACCAACCAGGTGGGTGAAAAGAAAACAAAAGGATTCCTTAGTTTCATTGCCAACAATATGATTCTCTATTCAGGCAATCCCATGCCCGGTGATGACGTCCGGCATATCAAAACACAGGTAAAAAGAGATGAGCTAAAATCATTCTTCAACCTTATATGGCAGAATATACTGGAAGGAGTAAGGGAAACCACCATCAGGGATATGCAAGTAATAGACTGGATAAAAAAGAATGATCAGCAAAAGAATGGCTTATTCAGTCCTGAAAAAAAACGGAAAAAGAAAAGGGGTGGTTGATCCACCCCCTTTTTTATTAAAACGATCTGCAGCTGTTATTGATAGCTTAATCCCATATTATACAACAGGAAAGCCCATTTATCTGCCTGCTCACTGATGATCATTGAAGTAGGTTTACCTGCACCGTGCCCAGCTTGTGTTTCAATACGTATCAGGGTTGGTTTATTACAACTTTGTGCAGCCTGCAATGCAGCGGCAAACTTAAAGGAGTGTGCAGGTACTACCCTGTCGTCATGGTCGCCTGTAGTGACCATAGTAGCCGGATAGCAGGTGCCCGGTTTTACATTATGCACAGGAGAATATCCCAGCAGGTAGTTGAACATATCAGCATTGTCATCGGCAGTACCATAGTCGTAAGCCCAGCCTGCGCCGGCGGTAAACTTATGATACCTTAACATATCCAGCACACCCACTGCAGGAAAGCAAACTTTGAACAGGTCGGGACGTTGTGTAAGGCATGCGCCCACCAGCAATCCGCCATTAGACCCGCCGGCAATAGCCAGGTAATCTTTTGATGTATATTTCTGATCTATCAGGTATTGTGCAGCAGAAATAAAGTCATTGAATACATTTTGCTTATGCAGCTTGGTACCCATATTATGCCAGCTATCACCATACTCTCCGCCTCCCCTCAGGTTGGCTACGGCATATATACCCCCGTTCTCAAGAAACACGATATTACTCACGCTGAAAGATGGCGTGAGGCTGATACTGAAGCCACCGTAACCATATAACAAAAGTGGGTTTTTACCATTCAATTGTGTACCCTTTTTGTAGGTTATGATCATTGGTATCAATGTACCATCAGGATATGAGGTGTAAAAAACCTGTTTGCTTTCATAGCTTTCGGGATCGAATTTCACACCTGATTTCTTATATATTTCTGTCTTACCTGATTTAATATCGTATTTGAATATCGTTGGAGGATAAACGTAGGATGTAAAGTTGTAATACAGCTCCGTCTCTTCTCTTTTACCACCGAATCCACTGGCAGTACCTAATCCAGGTAGTTGTATCACGCGCTCTTCTTGCCCGCGCATATCATACTGGCGCACTTCTGATACAGCATCTTTCAGGAAGCTCGCAAAGAACTTACCACCACATGTTGAGATGCTCATAGGGTATTTCATCTCTGGAATCAGTGGCAACCAGTTTCCTGATTGCGGGCTTTTAGCATCTACGATCATCAGTCTCCTGTTAGGAGCCCCCATATTGGTGAGTATATACAGCATACCATCTTCAGCATGTACTACATCCTGCTCATAGTCGAAACCTTTTACCATTGCAACTATAGGAGCATTCTTCTGTTTCAGCGACTGCACATACAACTCATTACCATAAGTAGCATTAGCAGCTGAAATAACAAGGTATTGCTGATCTTCTGTTACAGAGCCCCCGATGTACCTTCTTTGGGTTACGGTTCCACCAAAGATCAGTTCATCTGACGATTGAGGTGTACCTAACTTATGGAAGAATAATTTATGCTGCTGTGTCTTTCCAGACAGTTCACTACCCTCTTTGGGCTTGTCATAGCTACTGTAATAGAACCCTTCATTACCTCTCCAGGAGAGGCCACTGAACTTAATATCTACAAGGGTATCACCGAGCATTTTCCTGGTTTTAGTATCCAATATGATAACCTTCCTCCAGTCAGAGCCCCCCTCGGATATCTGGTAGGCGCAAAGAGAACCGTCTTTTGTGAACTGGATACCAGCCAGGGATGTGGTACCGTCTTTAGAAAAAGCATTTGGATCTAAAAACACTTCAGGTTTCCCGTTGCCTTTCTGGCGGAACAGGATGGACTGATTCTGCAACCCGTCGTTCTTATAGAAGTAAGTATAATCCCCTTCTTTAAACGGAGCGCTGTACTTTTCATAATTCCACAACTCAGTCAGTCTTTTCTTGATAGCATCGCGAAAAGGTATCTGGTCCAGGTATTCATTGGTTACTTTGTTCTCAGCCTTCACCCAGTCTTTTGTCTCCTGGGAGAGGTCGTCTTCCAGCCAACGATAAGGGTCATTGACCTTTGTACCAAAATAAACGTCCGACTGATCTGTTTTCTTTGTCTGCGGATATGTGCCCTTAAATGCTGCCATATCCTGTGCGTTTACTCCCATTCCAGATAGTATTGCAAGTATGTATAACGATATTTTATTCATCAAATGATATTTTAAAAACCCTTTATAAAATATGAACTACCTGCAAAATAACATTGATTTCAGTATCCTGTCAGGAGCTGGACAAAAATACCGCTCAAAATCACTCATATATCTGATCGTTATATGGTAATTTATTAACAAAATAGTGCATGGGATATAACTTAAGGATGTTACTTTTGTAGCCCGCAATTTTATATAAATTTAGTCTGAAACGATTTCTTAAAATATTGAAATACACAGCAATAAGCCTGGTGGCTTTGATATTGCTGTTGGTACTACTGGTCAACCTGACGCCTGTTCAGAATTATATTGTAGGCCGTGCTACCAAGTTTCTGTCAAACAAGCTGAATACCACAGTCAGTATAGATCATATCCGTATCGACCCGCTCAATCACCTATATGTACAGGGGATATATGTGGAGGGGACGGACAAGGACACATTACTTTATGCCGGTGAGATACGTTTCAGGATAACGGACTGGTTCATCTTCCGCGACGGCACACCGGTGATAAAATATGTAGGCCTGCACGACGCATACGTTAACCTATACAGAACTGCAAAATCTGACGAATGGAACTACCAGTTTATCATAGACGCTTTTGGGACCAGCAACGATACCACCACTAAAAAAAGTAGCGGCACTATGGATATCGACCTAAAAGAGGTAGATATTAAGAATGTGAGATTTAACATGAATGATGCCTGGGTAGGCAGCGATATGAATTTTGCTGTGGGCAGTTTCAGTATAGACGCGGATAAAATTGACCTTGAAAAGAAGATCATTGAAATAGATGATATAGCTGCTACTGCCACCAAAGTAATACTAAGGGATTATGATGGCGGACGTCCGCCCAAACCCAAGGCCCCACCATCTAATACCATAGACACAACTGCCTTTAACCCCGGCAAGTGGGACATAAAATTATCCAGCCTTGATCTGAAAGACTGTTTTTTCAGCCTGGATGTTGGCACGCGTACACCCTACCCTGACGAATTTGACCCGGCACATATACATGTAAGCGACATACAATTAGAGGCAGAAGACATAAGGATAGATGGTGATACACTGACAGTAAACCTGGACAAGCTGGCGGCAAAAGAACGATGCGGCCTGCAGGTTAAGAAAATGAAAGCAGACATAAGGGTTTCACCTAACGAATCCATATGCAAAGACCTGTTGTTGCAAACTGCTAACAGTAACATTGGCGATTACTATGCTATGCACTATAAGCGCTTCCCCGATTTCCTGGACTATATAGAGAAGGTTGTGATGGTTGCCAACTTCAGGAGATCTACCGTTGATTCAAAAGACATAGCCTATTTCGCAACAGTACTCAGAGAATACCCTACTGTTCTTAACATTTCAGGAGATATAAAAGGTACAGTAGCAGACATCAAAGCCAAAGACCTGAGTCTTACCGATGGCTTTACTACTATCAGGGGTAACCTTACCATGGAAGGGCTACCCGACATCAATACTACCTATATCAACTATACCAATGGTGAACTCTTTACCAGCGGAAGTGGTATTTTCAGGTACGCCCCACAATTAAAAGACAACAACTCAGTTGCCCTTGAAAATATTACCCGCGCTTATTTCAAAGGCGATTTCAAAGGTTACATCAACAATTTCGTAGTTAATGGTACTATTACCAGCAACCTGGGAAATATTACATCTGACGTGAGCATGAAGATACCTGACGGAGATAAGGCACAAACTACCTTTACCGGGAAAGTAAATGTCAGCAACCTGAATCTCGGTGCACTATTGAGACAGGATGACCTTGGAACCATCACACTGAATGCCGAAGTAGACGGTACAGAATCGAAACAAGATGGTGTGGCAATGAATTTCAAAACTGTCATTGACCATATTGAATATAAAAAATATTCCTACCAGGGCATCAATGCAGATGGAAAACTGGAGAAGGAGAAGTTTACCGGTAATTTGCTGATCAGTGACCCGAACCTTTCGCTGGGCTTTTACGGGCTATTCGACTTCAGCGATAAGACACTTAAAATAAACGCCAAAGCGAATCTGCTGCATAGTAACCTTGCCGCACTTAACCTGGTAAATGATACCATGACCCTGGTAGCAGACTTTGACCTGGACTGGCAGGGCAACAACATCGATGACTTTACAGGTTATGCCAAGCTATACAACATAGACTTTGAAAAAAACGGTCACCAACTGGATCTTGACTCAATTTACGTAAACGCAACTGAAGAAGGTGTAAATAAAAAGATCACGATTAACAGCAATGCATTTTCGGCAAAGGTCAATGGCAACTATGAGTTGAGCACACTTGCCAATTCATTCCAGTATTATATCTCTGGTTATATTCCTAACTACATAAGCGCACCTGCAAATGCGGGGGCACAACAGGACATTACCTTCGACCTGGAGACCAACGACCTCGACAGCCTGTTCGCGGTATTTGTACCAACTGTATCAGGATTCAACAACACTACCATATCAGGACATCTTATCACCGCCAGGCAGGAGTTGGAATTGAATGCTCATATTGACAAAGGAGTCGTGAACGGCATTCAACTGAACAATACAAACATTGATGCCAAAGGGACTTTTAAAACATTGATAACAAATATTGATGTTGGCAGAGTTGCATTGACCGACACCTCTATGAACGGCTCCGTAAAAGTCAATTCAATACTTGGCACCGACAAAATGACCTTTTACATCACAACTACTTCGCAGAATGCGCTGGGCGATGCTGTGATAAAAGGCCAGTTATTTGCCCACGGCGACACACTTGATGCAAACATATTCCCTTCGGAGTTTTACATGAACAAAAAGAAATGGGATATATCCGGTGACAACAAAATAGTGTATACGGATGGTTACCTGTCCATCAACAATTTTGCTATTAAGTCGGGCTCACAGCAGATAAGCATCAACTCCAGCAACAAAGGACTGGATCAAAGCATAGCCGTAAACATATCTAATTTTCATGCCTCTGAAATAGGCAAGATAACCGGCCTGGCCGACTATGAGATAAAAGGCAGGATAAATGGCACGGTTACTGTTAACAACCTTTTCTCTGACCTGTATGTTGATGCCAATATGAAAGCAAGCGGCATACAGATAGGAACAGATACCATCGGTGCAATAAACATCGTAGGCAATTATGACGGTAAAAAAGAGTTACTGACCCTGGATAAAAAAACAGGTATATCCCGTGGCGTAGAATCACTGTCAGCCTCCGGGCGTTTTTCGTTAGCTGAAAACGTATCACAGAATATTGATGCAAAAGTAAACTTCACTAACACTCCCTTATCCTGGCTATCACCAGTATTAAAAGGCTTTGTAAGTGATATTAAGGGAACACTGAACGGCAACATTATTATAAAAGGCACATCGGCATCCCCTGATATTGATGGAAAAATAGGCCTGAAGGAAATTGGTATGCACATAGACTTTTTAGGCGCTGTGTATCGCATACCTGAAGCCACGATCGATGTTAACAACTCATCGATTAGTGTAGGTAAGATGGCGTTGTATGACAGGTTTGACAACAGGGCATTGCTTACCGGCGGAATAGACCATGACAGGCTCAGGGATATGAAACTCAATTTCAGGATGACCTCTCCTAAGTTTGAAGTAATAGACCTGAGGCCAAACGAAAGTGAACTGTTCTACGGCAACCTGGTAGCTAAATTTGAGAGCCTGGTCATATCAGGGCCTTTTGACGATGTCCTGGTTCGCATAAATAAGGCACAGCCTGCACAGAAGTCTCATTTATTCTTACCACTGAGCAGCGGTACAAATGACATTGGCGCATACAGCTATATCACATTTAAGAAAAATGGAGACGAACCAGAAGAGATAAAAAAAGAAAACGCAAAACTAAGCATACAGATAGATGCGATACTTAACCCACTGGCAGAGATAACCATGATCATGGACCCGACAACGGGAGACGCTATCAATGCCAGCGGAACGGGCAATATCAGCATGGACATACCACCCAATGGTGATATACGCATGTTTGGCAATTACATAATAGACAACGGAAGCTATACATTCACCTTACCTCAGTTATTTTTCAAGCGTAAATTCAGCCTGAATGAAGGTAGCGTCATACAATTTGTAGGACCTATAGACAACACACAACTGAATGTGGACGGTATTTACACCACCCGTGCACGACTATATGACCTGTTAACACCGTCTGAAAAAACACTGGTGGAAGACATGGGCGAAAGAGAGATAAACCAGGCAAAAGTAACAAGAGAAATAAACGTGATACTGAATATGAAAGGCAGCCTGGGCACTCCGGAACTAGGATTTAAAATAGAACTGCCCGACAAGAGCGGTGCTGGTACTATAGCTTATAAAAAGCTGGAGAATGTAAACAATAATGAGCGCGAGTTATTCAACCAGGTGGCTTCTCTGTTGTTAGTGAACGCCTTTATCCCGGCCGAAGGGGGCTTTGAGGCCGGTGCTGCTTCAGGTGTTGTAAATAATGTGAGTGATATATTTTCGGGCACTGCATCCTCACAACTCACCAACCTGATAAGCAAGCTGACTGGTGATGAGAATATTGCCATTGACCTGAAATACAAAAAATACAACTACGACAATAACGACCCCGGAGCGAGTAACAGGAACTCAGTATCCATCGGTGTAAAGAAAAACCTCTTTAAAGACAGGCTGACGGTGGAAGTGGGTAGCTCGGTAGACTGGGGAAAACCCACTTCGAGTAACAGCACCAGTAACTTTAACCCTGTGGGAGACTTCAGGCTGCAGTACCTGCTGAAAGAAGGCGGTAATTTGCGCGGGAATATATTCAGAACCAGCAGTTATGATGTACTGGCCGACCAGAATATTACACGTGGTGGCGTGGGTTTGTCTTATCGTAAATCTTTCGACAATCTGAAAGACCTGTTTGGCGGTGCCAAATACATGAAGAAAGAAGAAGAAGCAGAAATACAAAGAGAAAATGAATTGCTGAACGACGACAGCAATGCTACAGACAAGAAGTAGTGTTATTTTCCGCTAACCTGTTGCAGATATTTTTCCAGTAAAAGAGCTATAGCATCCCAGCCAAAGCTGTTCCTGATCACTTCAATACCCTTTTGTCCAACTTTTCGCCGCTCTTCTTCGCTATTCAACAGATCAACAACTGCATTGGCAAATGTCCCGGCTGTAGTTTGCATAA
Source organism: Chitinophagales bacterium (assembly GCA_020636495.1). Lineage (NCBI taxonomy): Bacteria > Pseudomonadati > Bacteroidota > Chitinophagia > Chitinophagales > Chitinophagales bacterium. The sequence continues at coordinate 2,464,882 of JACJXQ010000008.1, forward strand.
CAGCCCCTTCTCCACTCTCGATACCCAGCCCTTTGAAACCAATATCGGAACATACCACCGGTACACCCATAGCCATCGCTTCAAGTACTTTATTTTGCGTACCGGCTCCAAAGCGCAATGGAGCTACAACAACACTTGCTTCGTTATATACAGCCGCGAGGTCCTTTATGAAACCGGTTACTTTCACATTTTCAGATGCCAGGTCCTGCACTTTTTTTACCGGGCGTTGCCCTGCAATTATGAATTGTACATCGGGATGCACCTTCTGAATCAACGGCAATACTTCAGCAACAAAATACTGAACTGCATCAACATTAGGCGCATAGTCCATGTTACCGGTAAACAGTAGTGTCTTGTTATGGCTGTAGTCATGATCTTTAGCTGCAAAAGTATCCAGGTCTACACCGTTAGGGAGCAATTCAATATTTGAAAGTTGATGTTTGCCTTTCAGATATACCAGGTCTTCAGCCGAGCAAACCAGTGAAAGATCATACCGCTTCATGATCTGCTCATATCGAAGCAGCCTGTCTTTTTCAATACCGTTTATGAATTTTAAGACAGGATTCTTTTCCGCTTTCTCCCTGCGCTCCCAGTATAAAGAAAACGCATCGGGCATATCAAGAATACGTGGTAGTTCTTTACGATTTGCCAGGTATGGAGACATTCTTAAATGCTGCACATGTACCGCATCAAAATCATCACCCTCCAGTAGCTCGGCAAGTTTCGCCTTCATAGCGGCCGACTTGAAATATAATACCTGCAATGGTGTAGCAGACCACAATGCGGCGACACAATTTAACGCCGACTTCCACTTGGGCAGGTAAATAAAATGTACACGGGTAAAAACCTTTTCTAATTCTGCTTTATACCCCAAATCCTCATCTGTCTGTGCAAAGGTGAGTAAATGCAATTCATGTCTCTTATTCAACCTCCTTGCGAGGTTAAATATCTTCAGCTTATCACCTCGATAAGGCGGATAAGGAGTACGATTTGCTAAAAAGAGAATCTTCAAAATAAACAGACTTGGTTAAACGGGAGATCATTTAAGTATCTCGTGGCCTAATTTATCTCGTTTTGTCTGTAAATAAAATTCGTTGTGCTTATTCGGCTTAATTTCTATAGGTACATTATCAACGATCTCCAGTCCGTAACCTAACAGCCCAGCTCTTTTTCGTGGGTTGTTGGTCATCAGTTTTATCTTGCTTACACCCAGGTGCCGGAGTATCTGTGCACCGACACCATAATCACGTTGATCATTCTTGAATCCAAGCGCCAGGTTGGCCTCTACTGTATCCTTACCTTCCTCCTGTAGCTTATAGGCCTTCAGTTTGTTCAGCAAGCCTATGCCCCTGCCTTCCTGGTTCATATACAATACGATACCTTTTCCTTCTGCTTCTACCATTTCCATGGCTTTTTCCAACTGATCACCACAGTCGCAACGCAAAGAATGTAGTATATCGCCGGTCACACATGAGCTGTGTACACGCACCAACACCGGTTCATCTTTGTCCCATGTACCTTTTTTCAACGCCAGGTGGTGTTCACCGGTGGTTATTTGCCTGAATGCAATAAGTTCAAAGTCACCACGTTTGGTGGGCATCTGCACACTCACCTCTTCTTCAATCAGGCTTTCATTTGCCAGCCTGTACTCTATCAGGTCTTTTATTGATATGATCTTAAGTTCGAATTTCTTAGCTATGTCCATAAGCTGCGGCAACCTGGCCATAGTACCATCGTCGTTCATGATCTCTACCAAAACACCCGCCGGCTCAAAGCCTGCCAGCCTTGCCAGGTCAACAGTCGCTTCAGTATGCCCTGCCCTCCTCAACACACCGGCACTTTTAGCCCTTAGAGGAAATATATGCCCGGGACGGCCCAGGTCGTCCGGTTTGGTATTCGGATCAATGAGCGCCTGAACAGTCTTAGCCCTGTCATGTGCAGATATACCTGTCGTACAACCATTACCTATAAGGTCTACCGAAACGGTAAATGGCGTCTGGTGCAAAACAGTGTTGTTCTCCACCATCAGGTTCAGATTCAGCTCATCACAACGTTCTTCGGTAACAGGAGCGCAGATAAGCCCCCTGCCGAACTTTGACATAAAGTTGATTATCTCCGGGGTAACATTGGCCGCAGCGGTAATAAAATCACCTTCATTTTCGCGGTCCTCGTCATCTACAACTATCAGTAGTTTACCTTTTTTCAGATCTTCTATCGCAGACTCTATCGTATCTAACATATACCTAATATCTATGTACCTGCAAAGTTACAGCTAATTCCATGCCTAAATAAATAAAATAGGCTCAGCAGGTAAATACGTGTATCAAAAATGGTTATATAGTTACTCAAATGGATATCAGCCCTTCAATCCGAGTAACTTTTCAGACAATCCTTGTGCAATAACAGACAAGTTGTAATGATTGATAATGAGCTTTTTAGCCTCTTCCCCCATTCGTTCTGCCTCCGCTTTATGTTCCATACACCATTTAACGGCCTCTGCAAACGTTATAGCAGTGTCAGCTTTGAGATAGTGTTTCCCCTCCTTAGCATCAATACCCTGCATGCCTACCGCTGTACTGATAACTACCTTACCTGCTGCCATGGCTTCCAATATCTTGACCCTGATCCCACCGCCCGACCTGATAGGCACGATGAGTATCTTTTTATCAGCAATAAAAGCCTCTGCATCAGGAACCTCGCCGGCACAAGCCACCCCATCAATATGCATATCCGGGAATGACTGTGGCATGTTACGCCCTGCAAAAGCGAAGGTAAAGTCCGGCACCTGTTTTCTTATCAACGGCCACGCTTCCTCCAGGAACCACTCTATGCCCTCCCTGTTGGGCAGCCAGTCCATGGCACCTATGTGATAGCCTGTCCAGTCTTCTACGCTTTTGGGTTGGAAGATCTTCTTTGTATCAATACCAAACGGCACAACATAAGTGGTAGCATCTGCCACCATTTGTTTTACCATGCCTTCGTCATTATGAGTTATAGGTAACAACAAGTCATACTCCTTCCATATACGTTCTTCGAAGTGTTTTATTCGTTTAGCCAGGTTATGCAGGTATAGTTTTTTCAGGACGTTAGCCGTTTCTTCAGCCAGTCGCTGCCACACCTGGTATTCTACATTGTGCAACCGCAAAACAGTCTTTATGCTCTTATATTGCCGTATTACAGGCATATATGCCGACAAGTACAGGCTTTCCACCTGTACCACATCCGGTTTGAATGTGGCTAATACTTCTGAGAGTTTCTTCGCAAATGCTTTATCATTAAAACGCACTGCATGTTCAGGCTCTTTGCTGAAGAAGAAATTAGTCAATAATGGAACAAGTCTAACTGAGTTATCTATATCTACTGTTTCAAAAGCTACGGTATTCCTGTATATCTTAGCCAGGGTTGCTGCGGGTACGTAATGTCTTTTTGTGTTCATAGACAACAAAAAGACATCCCAACCGTTTGCATTATAGCCGTCAACCATAGCTTTCATAGCCAGGTTGCCACCATCGTTCAGCGGAAATGGCACACGATTGGTTAATATCAATATTCGACCGGAAGACATATTCTGCGAAATACATAAATAAAACGCAAGTTTAAAAGGCTTATTTTTACCCACCGGAAAATAATGGGCAAGCATATCATCTTTACTGTTACCAACGATCTGAATTATGACCAGCGCATGATACGTATCTGCACGTCGCTGACCGAAGCCGGATACAAAGTGACATTAGTAGGTTTCAAAAGAGGAAAAAGCAAACCGTTAACACCCCGTCCTTACCAACAGGTACGGATACCAATACTGGCAGAACAAGGCAAACTACTGTATGGCGGCTACTGGATCATGTTGTTCTTTTACCTGCTGTTCAAACGGTGTGACGCGTTGTGCGCTATTGACCTGGACACTATCATGCCTGTATATCTTGTTTCCATTATCAGGAATAAAAAACGGGTGTACGATGCACATGAATTGTTCACTGAACTGAAAGAAGTGGTCACCAAACCCAGGGAGAAAAAAATATGGGACTGGATAGAGCGTACCACACTTCCTAACTTCAATTACAACTATACTGTTGGTCATTACTGCGCGCTTTACTTTAACGAGAAATACAATAAAAACTATGCAGTGGTACGCAATGCCACAGTACTAAAGCCTTTCACTATTCCTGAACGGAAAAAACGATATATACTCTACCAGGGCTGGGTAAATGAAGGGCGATGCTTTGAGCAACTGATACCGGCCATGAGGCATGTAGATATGCAACTGATCGTATGTGGGGAAGGCAATTTTTTTGAACAGGCAAAGGCTTTAACAGTTGAATACGGCTTACAGGATAAGATACAATTCAAGGGGTTCTTGCCACCCGATGAACTGAAACAATACACGGAACAAGCTACCATTGGCCTTACCTTGTTTCATGCAGTAAGCCTGAGTAATGAATACTCACTTGCCAACCGTTATTTTGATTATATGCACAATGCAGTACCACAGGTGTGCATGAACTTTCCAGAATACAGGGAGATCAATGCAAACTATGAAATAGCTGTATTAGTCAACGACCCTGCAACTGAAGAAGATATTGCTGCTGCGCTCAACAAGCTCATAACAGATAAGGCATACTATGAAGCACTACAGCAAAACTGCATGAATGCGCGGGAACAGTATTGCTGGCAAAACGAAGAAAAAATTTTGCTGAAAGTATACGAAGAGGTATTTGCTCATCAAAATGGTCGCTCATGAACATAAGTGTAGTAATACCAGCATATAATGCAGCAGGCTGTATTGAGCATGCTATCCTGTCGTGCAAGCAACAGACATTGCAGCCCTATGAAATAATAGTTGTGGATGACCACAGTACTGATGATACACTTGAAATAGTAAAGCAATTTTCCGGTATTACCATCATATCCTTACCAGTCAATTCAGGCCCCTCTGCAGCAAGAAACAGAGGGTGGGATGCTGCAAAGGGTGATATCATAGCCTTCCTGGATAGTGACGACACCTGGACGAGTGATAAACTGGAAATAATAAGCAAGGTATTCACCGAACACAAGGAGATACAATACATGGGGCATCCGTATACTGTTTCAGCCCCCCAAAAAAACACTAACCTACAAGAAGGTATAACACCATTAAATTACTCCTCTGTCCTGCTGCGCAACCCGTTTCAGCCTTCATGCATTGCCTTACGCAGGTCGCTGAGTGAGCGCTTTGATGAAACCTACAGGTATTGCGAAGATCATGAACTATCAATAAGAGTAGCGCATAAATATGGTTGTCATTGGCTGAATCTACCGCTTACAGTATTGGGCAGGCCTCAACTCAGTTCAGGTGGCGCCTCCGGCAACATCTGGAAAATGAGGAGGGGAGAATTGAGGCTATACAGTTCTATTTACAGGCACAATCCGGCTTATGTGATACTCACACCTTTTTTGTGGTTATTCAGCCTGTCTAAGATGTTATACCGGCTTTTGTTCAAATCGGTTTAAAGACCTGCTACAGATATTTCTTTTACTCCGCTATGTTCAATACGAACAACCCTTGCCGGGAATTTCTGAATGATATGGTAATCATGCGTGGCCATGATAACAGCTGCATTGTAGTCTGTACATATATTGAACAGTAACTGCATGATCTCATCACGGGTGTCCGGATCCAGGTTACCTGTTGGTTCATCTGCCAGTATCAGTTGCGGATTGTTCAGCAGTGCTCGGGCTATGTCCACACGCTGTTGCTCACCGCCTGACATCTCGTAAGGCATTTTAAAACCTTTGTTTCTCAATCCTACCTTGTGAAGTACATTATCTATCTTTTCTTTTATCAGGGTCTTATCGGTCCATCCCGTGGCTTTTAAGACGAACTCAAGGTTATCATTTACCGTTCTGTCTGTCAGCAACCGGAAATCCTGGAATACGATACCCAGGTTCCTCCTTAGCAGGGGAACATTCTGCCATTTCAATGTTTTCAAGTCAAAACCGGCAACATGCCCCTCTCCTTCTTTCAGGTACAGATCACCATACAGTGTTTTCAGCAGGCTCGATTTTCCACTACCCGTTTTCCCTACCAGGTATACAAACTCACCTTTCCTTACTTCAAAGTGTACGTTATTGAGAATCAGGCTCTGGCCCTGGTATATGTTCGCATTTCTTAAAGAAACAATTGCTCCGTCCTGCATGCTTTCATTTTTACGCTGTACTGACAAATATACTTGGTTAAAAGTACATGTACCTAAAAAACACGGGGCAAATATTACTATTTGCCCCGTCAGAATAAATTAAATCATTTTGATTATTGCATACCCAGTTTTGCCTTCACCAGCGACATGATATCGTCTGATTGTTTCACCTGCAGGAAAGCACCTGTGCTGGTGTCAAAAATATAGTCATAACCTTTTTCAGTAGCTACACTCTTAATTGCCTTATCTGCTTTATCAATGATCGGCTGCAGCAGTTCCTGCCTTTTCTTTTCTACTTTCTCCTGTGCACTCTGGTTAGTGCTTTCTATACGTGCTTCCAGGTCTTTTATCTCTTTTACCTTCACTTCTTTCATTGCTTCCGTCATGGTCTTTTCACCTGCCTGGAAAGCCTGAACCTTTGTTTCATACTCTTTGCTCATCGCCTGCAGTTGCTCCTGGAAGGTTTTTGCATAGGTTTGAATTTCATTCTCTGCCTTGGTAACATCAGGCATATTCTTTAATAGTTCGGCTGAATTGATATGCCCGAATTTTGTTTGTGCAATTGCTATGTTGCCCAACATTAATCCGCAGGCTACAATCAGTACTATTTTTTTCATATTAAGTTTTTCGTTTTTAGTATCAGGGTTGCAAAATAAATGCCATTATTTGTTTATTCCAAGTAATTTTAACACTTCGTCGCTTTTATCGATCTTAGGATCTGCATAAAACAGTGTTACGCCACCAGACTTGTCAAAAACAACATCGTATGCGTGAGTGGTAGCGTACTTCTGAACAGCATTGAACACCTTGTCCTGTACAGGTTTTATAAGCTTTTGACGCTCCTTGAACAGGTCACCTTCGTATCCAAACCTTTCTTTTTGCAGGTCCTTTACACTCTTTTCTTTCGCAACTATCTCATCCTCACGCTTTTTACGCATTTCGTCAGATAGCATGGCACGCTCTGCCTGGTAGCTTTTGTACATCCTGTCTACCTCCATCATACGGTTGTCAATATCCTTTTGCCAGTCTTCAGACAGCTTGTCTATCTTGGTTTGTGCGTCCTTATATTCTACTAATTTATCCAGTATATATTTTGAGTCTATCACACAGTAACGTTGTGCGTCAACACTTACAGTTACCATCATTGCACAAACCAAACCTAATAATATCTTTTTCATCCTTGTTGAGTTTATGTTTATTTAAGAATTTGATACTAAGTTATTAATCCGGTTCAAAGCCCAGCATAAAGGTAAAGTTGGCTATATCCTTAAGCTTTGTATACCCACCAGCTTTATCATAACGGTCGAAACCTACTCCGTAGTCTAAACCAAGCAGACCAAACATGGGCAGGAACACCCTTAAACCAACACCTGCAGAGCGATTAAGTTTTGACGGGTTATACTGGCTGAAATTAGCCCATGCATTAGCCGCCTCAACAAACAGCAAACCGTAAATAGTAGATGTAGGACTCAGAGAGAACGGATAGCGCACCTCCGCGGTGTATTTATTGAATATCGTTGCATCGCTGGTATATGGACCATTATACCCCCTCTGTGCAATGATATCACGACCTACGAAATAGTTCTGGCCGGAAAGACCACCACCACCTACCTGGAAGCGCTCAAACGGAGAGAAACCGATATCACGGTTATAATAGCCCATGAAACCGTACTTGGTAGCGAACTTGAATACCATATTACCCACTATACGCTGATACCATTCTGCCGTAAAACGATACTTATGATATTCTATCCATTTGTATTTCTGGGCAGGTGCAGCACTACTGAAATCATCGCCGCTTATAGAACTATATGGTGGTGTGAACTGGAATGTAAAGTTGATATTCGAACCACTACGCGGATACAATGGCTGGTCAATTGAATACCTTGCCAACACAAGTTTTGCGTACAGGTTGTTACTTGGGCCGTCGTTAAAACCCGACCCGGATATCAACTCATATTGTTTCAATTTAAAATTCTGGTAATTGATACCATAAGTAAATACGAAGTTATCATCAGGCCATTTTACACGGCGACTCATAGATACACCACCACCCAGCACGCGCATGTAAGATTCGTTGACATTTGCCCCTGTTATCGAACTACTGAACTTACTATACATGAAGTTGGTAGTAAGCGAGTTAGGCTTTTTACCACCCAGCCAAGGCTCTGTGAACGACACGTTCATAGAGTTGTAGTATTTACCGTTCGACTGATAGTTAACCGAAAAGCGCTGACCATCACCAACAGGTAATGGGTCCCAGAACTGCGGTTTAAACACATTCCTCAGCGAGAAGTTGTTAAAGGTGACACCGACGTTACCGTAGAAGCTGATACCGCCACCAAAACCGGCAGAAAGCTGCAATTGGTCGCTCGATTTTTCTACTACTGAATATTCAATATCCACTGTACCATCTTCCTGGTTAGGCTTTGGTTGAATACCTATCTTCTCCTGGTCGAAAAAGCCAAGGTTGGCTATCTCCCTTTGCGAACGTATCAGGTCGGCACGGCTGAATTTATTGCCCGGCAATGTACGTAGCTCACGCCTGATAACATGTTCGTTGGTACGGAAGTTACCGGTTATGGTCACATTCTTAATGGTAGCCTGTGGTCCTTCGGTAATACGCATCTCGTAGTTGATCGTATCACCCACAATAGATACCTCAACAGGATCCACGTTAAAGAACAGGTAACCATCATTCATATACAAACTACTCACGTCATCACCACCGTCAGGGCTCAGCACTTTACCCAACCTGGTGTCCAGCAACTCTACGTTATAAATATCACCGCGTTTGATACCTAGTATCTTGCTCAGGAATTCGCCGGAGTATTTAGTGTTACCTTTCCATTCTATATCACCAAAATAGTATTGGTGGCCTTCCCTTATCTTGATATCTATATTGATATTACCGCCACCTACTTTATAAACAGTATCATCAGTAACAATGGCATCCCTGTGTCCGAGCGTATTATAATAGCTTACGATAGATTGTTTATCTGACTCGAATTTCTTTTCGTTGAACTTAGACGAAGAGAAGAAATTGTACCTGAAATACGGGTCAAGCGCGTCTAATGTTTTTGACGGTGACAGGAATCCCAGGTTATTAACATAGTTCTTAAAAGAACGCTCCTCTGCTTCATATATACTGATCTCATCTGCCGGGTGCAGGCTGATACGGGCCATCTCTTTCGTGCCTTTCATTGTCTTCTTCACCCGCGAATCAGAAACTATATTATTACCTGCCACATTGATCTGGTTGATGCGCGTACGCACGCCCTTGTCTATGTCAAAGGTCAGTATAACACTGTTGACAGATATTGTATCAATAACTTCATCTACTGATACACTGATGTCGTTAAAGCCCTTCTCGGAATAATACTTACGTATCCTTACTACTGATTCTTTTTTTGTTGCCTCTGTTACCACACGCGACTTGACAAGGCCAAGTTTATCCTTAAGCTCTGTAGCTTCACTCTTGCGTATCCCTTTGAAATTATATTTACTCAGGCGGGGACGCTCTTCTATCTCGATATTCAGGAATATTTTATCGCCTACAATATTAGTAGCCGATATGCTGATGTCGGAGAACAGTTCCTGTTTCCACAGGTTGCGTATGGCTCGTGTAACCTTTTCATCAGTCGGAACCTTTATTTTATCTCCTACACTCAGACCCGAAACCGTTATCAGCAGGTCATTATCCAGGAACCTTGTACCGGATACAGTTATACCTCCTATAGTGTATTCTATTGGTTTTTCAGGCATCTGCGGGCCTTGCCTCATATTAGCTATGCCCTTTGAGGTGTTGATCTGGGCAAAGGAGTCTAACTCAGCATTAAAGAGAAAAAGGACAATAAGTAATAAAGTTCGTGATATTTCTTTATACATGCTGGGCTGTATTCTTTTGGATTTGTTCACTTGTTTTTCCGAAACGGCGTTCCCTTTGCTGGTAGTCCAGCAGTGCCTCATATAAGTTCTGTTTCCTGAAATCAGGCCAATGTACCGGTGTAAAATACAATTCGGCATAGGCCAGCTGGTACAGCAGGTAATTGCTGATACGGTGTTCTCCGCTGGTACGTATCATCAGTTCCGGGTCGGGAAAAGCTGCTGTTGCCAGGTATTTATGAAATTGTTCGTCGGTCAGGCTATTCACATCGGCCTTGCCATCCTGTACATCCTTTGCAAATTTCTTCGCGGCTTCTGCCAACTCCCACCTTGCGCTGTAGCTAAGTGCCAGTACCAGGTTCAGCCCGGTATTGGCAGCCGTCATATCTATGGCTTCATTCAACTCTTTCTGGCATATATCCGGCAAACTGGCAAAATCACCTATCACATGCAGGCGCACATTATTTTTCTTCAGTTCTTCTGCCTCTTTGCGTATGGTGTTCACCAATAGCTCCATCAGGGCGTTCACCTCTTCCTGCGGGCGATTCCAGTTCTCTGCAGAAAACGCATACAAAGTCAGGTAACCAATACCTAGTTCGCCGCATGTGTTTACTATCTCGCGCACGCTTATTACCCCTTCGTGGTGACCATAGACACGGTCCTGGCCACGCTCTTTGGCCCAACGGCCATTACCATCCATAATAATGGCTATGTGCTGTGGCAGCCGGCTGCGATCTAATGATTCGAGTATATCCATTTATTAGCTTGTAGCTGGTAACTTATACAAAATGCGTGCAAAGGTACAAAAATAGAACCTTGTAGGTGGTATCAAAATTTAGCTCATCCGGTTTAACGCCACTTTAACTGTAATCTTATATATATGACTGATTGTTAACAACTTCTTCTGAATTGTCATTTATATATGACCTGGCAAATATTTCCTCTTGTAGACAATTTTGAATAATTTCAGGGTATAACACACATATTATGGTTACAAACCTGAGTGATAGCAACTCCATACTCTGCAACTGGATAGCCCAGATCAGGGATATCAGTATTCAGCAAGACAGGATGCGTTTTCGCAGAAATATTGAACGTATAGGCGAGGTGGCAGCATATGAACTGAGCAAATACCTCCCATACACTGACTGTAAAGTGCAAACCCCTATGGGCGAGGCAGATTGCACTGAACTGAGCCAGGTGCCTGTACTGGCTACCCTTTTACGTGCGGGATTACCTCTGCACCAGGGAGTTATGAACTATTTTGACCAGGCAGACAATGCTTTTATTGCCGGATACCGCAAACACCATCGCGATGGCACTTTTGAGATAGCTCAATACTACGTTACCAGCCCCGAACTGGAAGGCCGACCACTTATAGTAGCCGACCCCATGCTGGCCACCGGATCATCACTTGCCCTGGCCCTTGAATCACTGCTCGAGAACGGGAAACCCTCGCAGATACATGTAGTAACAGTAATTGCATGTACCGTTGGTATTGAACATCTTAAGCGAAAATTTCCGGAAGCTTATATATGGGCAGGAGCTATTGATGATGAGCTGACAGCACGCGGATACATAGTGCCGGGGCTGGGCGACGCGGGCGATTTGTCATTTGGTATAAAAATGCAATCCTGACCCAACTAAAATATTATGCCTTCTGTCTTGCATAGTAATAGATTTTGGCTTAATTTGCCATGCAGAAACCGATAAATTAACAATTATTAAAAAGTTTACCCAGATGAAGAAAATATTATTAGGAGTAGGTGCTGCGATGATATTCACAACTTCAGGTATGGCGCAGGATGCGCATTTTACTCAATACTTCGCATCTCCCCTTACACTGAACCCGGCACTGACCGGCCTTACTCAATGCGATGCAAGGCTTGCAGTGAACTTCCGTTCTCAGTGGGGAAGTGTATCTCCTAATCCTTATACCACAGCAACCCTGTCTTACGACATGGCTACTATGAAAGGTACGCTGGGCAATGGAGACGCTTTAGGTGTAGGTGTTTTAGGTTTTTATGACAAATCAGGCCTCGGTGGTTTACAAAACGTTACACTCGGCCTTTCTCTTGCATACCACAAAGCTTTAGGTTACGAAAAACAACATACGTTATCTATTGGCCTGCAAGGTGCTTTAGTTCAAAAATCATTAGACTTCACTAAACTGAAGTTCGAAGATCAATACAATCCTCAATCAGGTGTTGCTGACTACCAAACCAGCGAAGTAGTTGGAAATGCGGATCTTACTTATCCCGATTTCAATGCTGGTGTTATGTACTCAGGTCGTGTTACCGAGCATGGTACAGCTTACATCGGCTTGTCTTACTACCACCTGACTTCTCCAACAGAGTCTTTCCTGAATGATAACCATACTATCAGCCCACGTTACTCCGGCTATATTGGTGGTTCATTCGATCTGAACGAGAACCTGGTACTGTATGCAAGCGGTTTGTACCAAAGCCAGGCTTCAGCTTCTGAGATCATGGCAGGTGGTGCTATAGGTTTCGTTTTGAACCCCGGTTATGATAAAGAATTCACTAAGAGCACTATCTTCTACTTAGGTGGTTGGTATCGCTACGGTGATGCGATCGCTCCATATATCGGTTTCGAGTGGTCAAAAATGAAGTTAGGTGTTAGCTACGATGTTAACGTTTCAAGCTTTGCTCCTGCTACAGGTGGTAACGGCGGTTACGAAATATCACTGATATATAACGGTTGCTTCAACAAGCGTGCAGCCCAGCCTACTTACAACTTCGCTTGTCCTAAGTTCTAATCAAACTTTTTAAATAATAAAAAAGGGTAGCAATTGCTACCCTTTTTTATTGCACTAAAGTCCTTTACCCTTACTTATATACTTATTACCCTTTATCATAAAACGGTAGGGCAGATAAGCATCCTCTGCAGCATAACCTACGCCTACCCTTGTTCCCGCAACTATATCTTTACCTGTTATATCAATACCTCTGTCCTCGATATATATGTGCGCACTCTGTAATAATGTACCGGTAAGCCGTGTAGTAATCCCCATGGCGCTGCTCAAAGCACCCGGTCCGGCTGTAAGAGCTGGCGAAAGTACTTTCCTACCCCTTCTTTCAAGCATCATATCAATTCCTTCCAGCGGCTCCAATCCGCGTATGAGAACGGCATGAGGCACATCCTGCGCACTGGTAACTACATTGAACAGGTGATGTATACCATAACACAGGTATACATAGGCCACTCCACCCTCGCGGTACATGATCTCCGTTCTCGCGGTACGCCTGCCTCCGTAAGCATGTGAAGCCTTATCCGTAACACCTGCATATGCTTCGGTCTCTACAATAATGCCGGAAGTAACCACCCCTTCAAAATTAGTAACCAGCACCTTCCCCAGCAGATCTTTTGCTACCTGCACCACATCCTCCCTTTCGTAAAACTCTGATGTTAACACCGAATAAAATTACAACTGTCATGCGAAAGAGAAACAATAATGTATTTTTATCGTCTCATGGCAGGATTATATCTTATACCCATACCGATAGCGGATGACGCGCTGCATACACTCAGCGAAGAGATAGGAACTGTTACCCTGCAGGTACAGCACTATTTTGTAGAGAACGTACGTACCGCCAGGCGTTTTCTTAAAGCGCTACACCCTTCTATTGTTATAGACAACCTGCATTTCTCCGAAATAGATAAACACAATGGCCCTGATCTGCGAACACTCGCTGAATGGCTGAAAAACGGCTATTCAATAGGAGTGATGAGTGAAGCAGGCTGCCCGGGCATTGCCGACCCCGGTTCTGTACTGGTACAAAAGGCACATGAATTGAATGTTGATATTATACCACTCACGGGACCTAACTCTATGATACTTGCGTTGATGGCATCCGGACTTAATGGCCAGAGTTTTGCCTTTCATGGATATCTGCCCCTGAAAGATCCTGCACGCAGTAAAAGGATAAAAGAACTGGAACAATTATCTGCAAAAGAAAAACAGACGCAGATATTCATCGAAACGCCTTACAGGAACCAGGTATTATTTGAAGAGCTGCTGAAGAACTGCAACAACAGCACATGGCTCTGCATTGCCCGGAATGTAACAGGAGCAAATGCATACATCAAAACAAGGAGTATAGCTGATTGGAAAAAGAACAAGCCCGACTGGGAAAAGCAACCTACCGTATTCCTGGTATTAGCGTAATGATCTTAGTTCTCGTTTTCAGGTAGGTCTTTAACGGTTTCTATTCCGTCTACCACATATTGCCCTTTGGGCATATCATCGTTAGCATGATTATCGCCACGCCAGGGCAGACTTCTGCGGTATTGTACATAGTGTAGCTTTACCCGCTTGTCCATACAACCCTCCAGCGAATCAGCCACTTTTATATCCACAACACTGAAGGTAAAATATTGCGCTTTGAAGTTCCCCCCGGCTACCTGCCCGAAACCACGTTGTATCATCTCCCCTTCGTAGGTTTTAAACACATTTCCTTTTCTCGAGAATTTTTGCAGAACACCCTCACGATATCCCTCGCTATATGGATTGTAATAGTACCAATACACATAACCTACTATCGATAGTACTATTATCAGTACAGAAAAGAATACAACCTTACGCATAGACAAATGTACGAAAGCAGTATATTATTTAATAACTATTTTACATACTTAACTTTCCCGCAACAGTTATTTAACGGTCCTGTCTTTCCAACGGTACACTCCTGCAAAACCAAGGAAACCGGCAAGCACAATATACACTATATGCAACGGCTGCAATACCGGGAACAGGAGTAAACGTCTCCTGCAATGAAAGAAATTCGCAACAGGCAACAGGTACACTAATTCAACCGTTGTTTTCACCAGTAATGCTGCAGAGAACCACGCCAGGTAAACAGGGTGCACAATACCATATACGAACAGCGCAAACAGGAGTACATTCAGCAAGTATACCATCGCCAATATCCCGGTCATTTTGTTATCATCATACTTGCCCGATTTAGAGGCCCAGCGTATACGCTGATTCAAAAAACTCATCCATCCCGGCTGTGGCGGTGTAGATACTATGGCGTTAGCAGATTTCAAATAAGCAATACCTCCGGGGAAAGACCTGTTCAGTTTCATCATCAGCAGGTAATCATCTCCCGAAGCAATGTGATCAATTCCTTTATACCCCCCTACTTCTTCATATGCTTTCTTAGAAAAAGCAAGATTAGCGCCGTTACACATATTACCTAGCTTCAACCTGAGTGTAGCCGCTGTAATGCCCTGCATACTCATAAAATCAAGCTGTTGAAATACCTGCACTATACTATTATCCGAGGTAAAACGCACCGGTGCAACCACCATTACCGCCTGTTCCAACTCGTATTTAGCAGCAATCTCTTTCAGCCAGTTCTTTCCGGCAGTACAGTCCGCATCAGTGGTCACTATCAGGTCACCTTTACTTTGTGCAATACCTGTAGCCAGTGCCAGCTTTTTAAAGGCCACTACTTTGGCTTCACTGCCCATATGTGCAGCCAGGTCTATATATTTTACACGCTCATCTGTAAACGATCTTATTATAGCAGCTGTATCATCATTGGAATGATCATCAATTACAATGACCTCAAGCAATGCAGGGGGATAATCCTGGGTTAGCACAGACGTGATGCAGGAAGCGATATTCTCTTCCTCATTCCGCGCAGGAATGACAACAGATATCTTCGTTGAGGGTACATAACTGTCGTGCAATACAAAGAGTGGTTCTTTACGCCACCCCCGCCTGTACAACATCATTAGAATGATGTAGCATAAGAGCAATACCCCTGTTATGTATAAAACTATCTGCATGGGTTGAGTACGCAAGATACCATGAAACACCGGGTAAAAATAGCTCGCACAAAAGTATTGACACACAATAATTTAACAACTACGCAATCCTTTTTTCAGTAACTTCATACAAACGGTTTTTCAGATGGAACAGACAGAGATAAAAACACCCGCAGGCGGCAGTTTTCTTATATCAGAACCTACTCCTGAACAAACATTCACACCGGAAGATTTTAGTGACGAACAGCGCATGGTAGCACAAACTTGCGACGAATTCCTGGATAAAGAAGTAATACCCAACCTGGTTGACATTGATAACCAGAAAGAAGGCCTTATGGTATCGCTGCTGGATAAGGCAGGAGAATTAGGCCTCTTAGGTGCCGCATTCCCCGAAAAGTATGGTGGACTTGGTGAAGACTTTGTTACCTCTACCCTAATTAATGAAAGCCTGGGCGGAGGACATTCTTTTGCCGTTGCCATGGCTGCACATAATGGCATTGGCTCATTGCCTATACTCTATTTCGGAACCGAAGAGCAGAAACAGAAATACATACCCAAACTAGCCACAGGTGAATTTAAAGGCGCATATGCACTCACAGAGCCCAACTCTGGTTCCGATGCATTGAGTGGCAAAACATCGGCAACGCTTACCGAAGATGGTAAACATTATGTCTTAAATGGCCAGAAGATATGGATCACCAACTCAGGCTTTGCAGATGTATTTACTGTCTTTGCCAAAGTAGATGGTGACAAATTCAGCGCATTCATTGTAGAACGTGGCACAGAAGGCATGAGTTTTGGCGAAGAAGAACACAAAATGGGTATTAAAGGTTCCAGCACTAGACAGGTGTTTTTCGAGAACTGTAAAATACCCGCCACCAACCTGCTGGGCGAAATTGGGCGCGGTCATATCATCGCATTCAACATACTGAATATCGGGCGCCTGAAATTATGTGCCGCTGCACTGGGTGGCGCCAAAAGAGCTTTGAATATCAGCGTTAAATATGCATCTACGCGCGAGCAATTCAAAACGCCCATAGCACAGTTTGGCGCAATACAACACAAATTGGCCGAGATGGCTATACGCGTGTTCGCTACAGACAGTGCACTGTACCGCACGGCAAGCTGGATAGCCAACAAAGAAAGAGAAATGGATGCAGCAGGTAAAACAGAAGCAGAAGCACAATTAGGCGCAGCAGAAGAGTATGCCATAGAATGTGCTATGCTGAAAGTACTGGGCTCCGAAACACTGGACTATGTAGTGGATGAAGGTGTGCAGATACATGGAGGTAATGGATTCTCTGACGAATATGACATATCCCGCTCTTATCGCGATAGCCGCATCAACAGGATATTTGAAGGCACGAACGAGATCAACAGGCTGCTAACACTTGACATGTACCTGAAACGGGCCATGAAAGGCCGAATAGACCTGATGAAACCTGCTATGGCCATTCAGAAAGAACTGATGGGCATACCTGACTTTACTGAAGATGATACGCCATATGCTGCAGAACGTAAAGCAATAGCCAACTTCAAGAAAGCCATACTAATGTGTGCCGGCGCTGCTGTACAAAAGCTGATGATGAAAATTGAACATGAGCAGGAAGTATTGATGAACCTGGCTGATATGCTGATGGATACCTTTATGGCTGAAAGTATGCTGCTACGCACGATGAAACTACAGGACGACAAAAAAGAACTGGCATATGATGCTACTCGCGTGTTTATAGCAGATGCTGCAGACCGTATCAACCATTCAGGTAAATGTGCAATTAATGCATTTGCGGATGGCGATGAACAACGCATGATGCTGCTGGGTATGAAACGTTTTACCAAAATAGCGCCTTTCAATACAAAAGAGGCCCGCAGAAGGATAGCTAAGCAATTGGTAGACAAGGGTAAATACCTGTTCTAGGCTATCTGCTGCTTTATTGGTAGAAAAATTATAATATTATTTTGTTTAATGGAAATAATCTCCATACCTTTGCGCCGCCAAATGGTAGGGCATTAACCTTAATATAAGATTAACGAGGGAGAAATGTCAGAACGAGATTTGTTCAGCACCTTTGCAGAGTAAAAGCAATTTTAAGCAAATTAATTTATAAAAACAATAACATGGCTAACAAAGACAGCAAGAATTTTGTTGACACTATCGTAGAAGCACAGAAGCAAATGATGGATAACGTTACCGAGCAAACCAGGAAGTTCGCTAATGGTAACAACATCGTTAAAGAAACTGTGGAAAAAGGCAGCGAGTGGTACAAGAACTGGTTGGAAGGCCAGAACAACATATACACTTCAGCTAAAGAAAAAGCTGCTGACATGTCTGGTAAAACACAGGAAAACACTGATAAAATGACTGAATTCTATCAGAACTGGATGAACAACCAAATGGAAATGGCTAAGCAAATGTGGGAAATGAACATGAACCACATGAAGAACAGCACACAAAACACTACTGTTAACAACGATCCTATGGCAGCATGGAACAACATGATGAACAGCTGGAACAGCTGGTACAAAAACATGAACCAGGCTGCACAGTGGAACGACATGATGAACAAGTTCCAGGCTAACAATCCTTTCTCTGCTGATGCATGGAAGAAAGCTGCTAACGACTGGACCGGTATGTTCAACCAATATTATGAAATGCTGAACAACAGCTTTTCAAACATGCAGAAAGACATCCAGAACGGAACTACACAGGATGCTTTCCGTAACATGGTAAATGTTTCTGAAGCTTTCACTCGTTTTTCTGAAATGTGGACCCCATTCATGAAGTCTATCCAGGACAAAACTTTTAACACTGAGATGTTCAAGCAGTACGCTAACCCTGCTATGTACAAAGACCTGATGGATAAATACTTCGGTTTCATGCCTGAGCAAAGCCGTGAGTACATGCAGAACATGACCAACATGATGCAGGAGAACATCGCTAAGATGAACCAGAATGGTGTAGCGGGTTACAACCAGATGCGCGACATGATGGGTAACATGATGCCTGCTCAGAACGACATCTTCGGTACTATGATGAACAACTACAATGCGTTCACCAAAATGATGAACGAAGCGGCTGCTCCGATGACCAAAATGATGGGTTCTGACAAGAACGCTAAAATGGTAGCTGAGTGGAACGACATCGCTAACCGCATGGTTATCTACAATATCAAGAATTCAGAACTGCAATACATGGTGTACACGCAAGGTGCCAAAGTAATGGACAACCTGGCTGACTACATCACAAGGAAAATAGAGAACGGTGACGAGATCAACAGCATGATGACCGTTTACCAGGATTGGCTGAACATCGGCGACCAGACTTTCGTTGAACTGTTTGAAAGCGATGAGTACAGCAAAATGATGGCAGAAGTAAATGCTATGCAACTGACACTGCGTAAAGATGTTGAGAAGCAACTGGAAAAAGCTATGGTAGGTATACCTGTAGCTACCCGTAGCGAAATGGATGAACTGTACAAGACTATCTACGAACTGAAAAAGCAAGTTCGTGAGCTGGAAAAAGTAACAGTGAACAACATAGCAGAAGAAAATCCTGTAAAGAAGACAACAACTACTACTTCAAGCAGGGCTAAGAAAGCATAATTCAGAGTTTCGTGTAAATATTAAGAGGGGGCTGTTCATTCAGCTCCCTTTTTATTTTTGAGCTTTCAGCATTCGGTTATTGCCGTGCATATCCTTCATCAGCTCAACTGCCTTGTACCCTTCTTTTACAAATAGCTCCTGCGTCTGCTCTGCATGGTCTACATGCAACTCGCAATACACTATACCACCCTCTTTCAGATGGGTATGTCCAAACTCAGCGATATGCCTGTAAAATAGTTGCGGGTCATCGCCGGGCACAAACAAAGCCTGTTCAGGCTCATAGTCTTTTACATTGGCATGTATACTATCCTGCTCCGTTTCCGGTATGTATGGCGGATTAGAAACAATAACATCGTAAGAAGGCAACGCGGCCCATTCATCCTTATCCAAAAAATCAAGCAAAATGAAAGTAACATCAGCCTGCAAACGCTTAGCATTTTCTTCTGCGACACCTATCGCACCTATACTGATATCTACCGAGGTAACATCAGCCTTTGGCAAACCCAACTTCAGCGATATAGGAATACAGCCGCTACCTGTACCGATATCTAATATCTTCGGGCTGCCACCCTTATGGTCATCCAGTATCCATTGTACCAGTTCTTCCGTTTCAGGTCGCGGTATCAGTACATGCTCATTCACCTTAAATTCATGCCCCATAAAAAACGCCCTGCCCAGTACATATTGCAATGGCGTAGCACTGAGCAGCAGAGGTACTATCCTGTCATAATCTGATTGCTGGTGCGTAGTGAGCAGCTTGTCCTTATCCGTTATCCTTTGCAGGCGAGAGGCTCCTGTTATATACTCCATCACCTCCTGCGCTATAGCAGTAGCCTCGCGGTCATCATAAACAGCCAGTAAAGCTATTGCCAGTTCCTTTTGTGCTGAGAAGTAGGTATGCATAGTGTAAAGATAGACATGATTACACTAATATGACACCATGAAACATAAGCTGTGAACCTCAGTATACTGAGGTAAGAATGCGTTATATTTAGCTCATCAAAAAGCAATCAAATGACAAAGCCTGACAACAGTGTAGAATTTATGTACGAATCGATCATTACCATATTTGACTACATTATAGATAAAAAAGAGAGGGAAAAAGCATTTCATGAGAACAACAAAGAATTATTCATTGATTCATGCAAACAGATACAGGCTGAACATCCCAAAGACTACCCCAAAGGACTAAAACAAGCATATAATGATATGACTACGATGGCTCAACACCTTGTTGAATATGACGAAAGCGAAAAAGAAATTTTAGATAATATGCTTATCGCAAAATCGGGGCGAGGTTTAATAGATGCAGAACTTGAACAGGAAAAGACAATTACCAAAATACTTAGACGAAAGAAGATCAAAAACGAAGAGGAATATTATATCGTTACAGAGTTACTATCAGACACAAGTAACAATTTCAGAGGGAAAGACAAACTCAGTAATATCCTAGCAGAATACGAAGAAAAGCATAGCAAATAATTAGTTGTTACCCATCCCCTCCAAATTAGTCTCCCCTTTAGGGGATAGGGGGAAATAATCTGATTACATTTGGGGGAGTGAACCACACGCAATACATACAACGCTGCCTTGAATTGGCCGAAAAGGTAAGGGGCATGTAAGCCTTACTTTAAAATAATACCGCGACGATTAGCTTCATACTTAAACCAATCATTAAGGTTGTTCTTATTATTCCTGATATACTGAATAACCTCCGGCTGTTCAGGAATGACCTCTCGATAGTTACAATCGTCCTTATTATCACACCTCACCATAAAATAGGCCATATCACCATATGTACGATAAGCAAATATTGTATCACTGTCACCTATAAACATAGTACCTGCATACGGTGGAGTATTTACACGATCCGGTGTGATCTTTTCACCATTATGATAAAAGGAAAAATACAGGTTAGTAGTATCATTTACCAATTCTATTCTATCCAATTTCAGTTCAAGTTGACCATAGGTTATTTCTTCGGACATAGTATCCGGTACATAACGATAATACTTCATTGAATCGCGGTACTCTATTATACCTTTTAGAAAATCCGGCTGTTTGTCACAATACACACAATATAAGTACCATTTTGACGCATCATATTGTGACATAAGGCCATACTTTTCTATCACTTTTGGATACACCCTATTCCCATTAACATTGCATGAAGAAACAGCAATTGAACTAATAAGGAATAAGCCTAAAGCCAGTAAAAACTGTGTGCGGTTCAGTTTGTTCATTTCATGCGTAGTGTTCATGCTACTAATTTATACAATAAATTAGTCTCCCCTTTAGGGGGATAGGGGGAATAATCTGATTATTTTTATGCCGTGAACCACGAAGCATACATACAACGCTGCCTTGAGCTGGCCGAAAAAGGCAAGGGCCACGTGAGCCCTAACCCTATGGTAGGTGCAGTACTGGTGCACAATGGCCGTATCATTGGCGAAGGCTGGCACCAACAATATGGCGAAGCACATGCCGAGATCAATTGCCTGGCATCGGTACAGGAGGCTGATAAACCGCTGATAAAGGACAGCATCATGTACGTATCGCTGGAGCCATGCGCGCACTACGGTAAAACTCCACCCTGCGCCCTGCGACTCGTAAAGGAGCATGTAAAAGAAGTGGTCATCTGCAATACAGACCCCTTTGAGCAGGTATCCGGCAAAGGCATACATATACTAGCCGATAATGGCATACGTGTAGAGACAGGCATACTGGAGGCAGCAGGCAAGTGGGTCGACAGGCGGTTCTTCTGCTTTCATGAGCAGAAGCGCCCTTACATCATCCTGAAATGGGCGCAAACACAAGATGGCTTTATAGCACCGGAGGACAAACAACGACTACAGATAAGCAGCGCAGAAAGCAACAAGCTGGTGCACAAATGGCGTACCGAAGAAGATGCCATTATGGTCGGCTACAATACCGCCCTGCACGACAACCCGCAACTCACCGCGCGGCATTGGCAGGGCAACAACCCTTTGCGCATCGTCACCGACCGCAAACTGCAATTAGACAACTCGCTCCACCTCTTCGACAACAGTGTAGAGACATGGATATTGAATGAAACGAAAAACGAAACAGGGGGACTTACTCATTATGTACAACTCAACTTCGAATTTCATATTCTGCCTCAACTCATGGACAAGCTGTACCACGCCAACAAACAATCGCTGATAGTAGAAGGCGGCCCTACCCTGTTGGCGGCGTTCATACGAGATGGCTTATGGGATGAGGCGCGCATATTCACTGGTAATAAAACATTGGGCAAGGGCATCCCTGCACCACAGCTTACCCACGAGCAGTTTGCCTTTCAACAAAAAATAAGCGAAGATGTTCTGAATGTGTATACCTACAAAGGCACCCATTACCCCTACGTAAACGGCTACACATTATAATACTTTTATGTTCTACCTGCTGCTGGTCATACTGCTTAATACTTATGTATTTACCACGTTCAAACTTTTTGCACAGTACGGGGTCAATTCGCTGCAGGCTATATCGGTAAACTATTGGGTTTGCGTAGCTACGGGACTGGTAACACACGGCATTACCTGCGACCTCGCAACCATGACCAGCGATAGCTGGTTCGGGCACGCATTGGTAGCCGGAACCTACTTTATCTTCCTGTTCAACCTGCTGTCTTACAGCACTGGCACGCTGGGTATAACAGCCACTACGATACCTAATAAACTATCACTGGTCATACCTGTGCTGTTCTCGTACTGGCTCTATAATGATACGCTGGATGCATGGAAGATATCAGGTATCATATTATCCATACCCGCCGTATACCTGGCCACTACAAAAAAAGAAGAAAGGCAGCCTTTTCAATTAAAACACCTGGCATTACCCGTCATGATATTCATCTTCAGCGGCCTGCTGGATACCTACCTGAAATATGTGCAGAGTTTTCACCTGCACATTGCTGACACACAACCGGCATTCACCATTATCTCCTTTGCCGTAGCCGCCATACTAGGCAGCGCATATGCCATCATACGCATCGCCTGGGGCAAGGATAAGTTTGCAGTGAAAAACATACTGGCAGGCATCTTGCTGGGCATCCCCAACTACTTTTCTATTTACTACCTCATACGCCTGTTCGACAGCAACTTTATGCAGAGCTCGGCTATTATACCTGTCAACAACATAGGCATTGTAATAAGCACTACCTTAGTGGCCATACTCCTGTTCAGGGAGCAGGCGGGCAAACACCGCATAGCAGGTGTCATACTATCCGTTATTTCCATAATCCTTATCGCACTTTCAGGTTACTAAATGGACGAACAATATACATACAGGACCATCACGGCACCCACCACCAGCGATTTTCGCGACCGTGGCAGCAAGTTCTTCGGATTTGCCTACCCCGTGCGTGATGTGGAAGAAGTAAAAGAACACGTAAAAGCATTAAAGAAAGAACACCCCAAGGCCGTACACTATTGCCTCGGTTTCAGAATAGGTACAGACGGCACACTGTTTCGTGCCAACGACGACGGCGAGCCTTCGGGCAGTGCGGGCAAACCCATACTAGGGCAGATAGATAGTGCTGGACTCACTAATGTACTGGTTGTAGTAGTACGTTATTTCGGCGGCTCGTTGCTGGGTGTGCCGGGGCTAATCAACGCTTACAAAACAGCTACCGAAGAAGCACTGGCAAAAGCTGAAGTAGTAGAAAAACAGATAGAGCAGATGGTGACCATATCATTCGACTACCCCGCTATGAACGATGTAATGCAACAACTGAAACAATCGGAAGCAACCATATACCGGCAGGACCTGCAACTGTTCTGCGAAGTAGAAGCAGGCATTCCAGTAAGGCATAGTGAGCAATACATTACTAAGCTGGAAGAGATAAGAGGTGTAACTTTAAAACAACAATAAACAAGCTCCATTCCTCTTCTCCCACTCGCGTCATTGCGCGGGAGTAACGCATTCAACTTCCCCTCTTGAGAGGGGTTAGGGGTGTGTCCACTCGCACAGGAAAAATCAACACTATCAGGCACACTGCACAATAAGAAATTGTTTTATACATTTAACCGGTGCGTAGAAAATTAATACCATACAACCCCAAACTGAAACATCTGGCAAGACAACTGCGAAATAACAGTACCAAAAGTGAGATAAAGCTATGGGGACACTTACGCAATAAGGAGATGTTGGGTTATGATTTTGACAGGCAAAAGCCAATTGATAATTATATCCTTGATTTCTTTTGTTATGACCTGATGCTTGGCATTGAGTTAGACGGTTTTACTCATACTTTTGAAGAAGTATATGTAAAAGATCTGTTGAAAGAAAAAAGAATGAACGAACTTGGCATTACAATTATCAGGTTTGATGACAAACAAGTAATGAACGATATACAAAATGTAATACGGGTAATTGAAATGTTTATTGAAGATTTTGAACAAAAGAGCGAGTAAGTCTTACGCGAGTATACACACCCCTAACCCCTCTCAAGAGGGGAATATAAATACACTTCTCCTCCTGCGGAGGGGTTAGGGGTGTTCTCAAATAGCACTATAATTTGAACACCACCCAACATACCGCAATGATACGCGCCGAGGCACAACGCCTGGGCTTCGATGCTTGCGGTATAGCCCGTGCTGAATTCCTTGAGGATGACGCCCGCAGACTGGAAGAATGGCTGAATAAAGGCTATCATGGCACTATGCACTACATGGAACGCTACTTCGACCTGCGTACCGACCCGCGCAAGCTGGTGCCGGGCGCTAAATCTGTCATCACCCTGCTGCTCAACTATTATCCCGAACAGGAGCAACAACCCCACGCGCCCAAAATAGCCAAATACGCATGGGGCAAGGATTATCATTTTGTAATAAAAGACAAACTGCACCAACTGCTGCATTACATCAGGGAGAACATTGGCGAAGTAGACGGCCGCGGATTTGTAGACAGCGCCCCCGTGCTGGAGCGTACCTGGGCACAACGCACTGGGCTGGGCTGGATAGGCAAGAACGGCAACCTGCTCACCAAACAGTCCGGCTCCTTCTTCTTCATCGCCACGCTCATCAGCGACTTGCAACTGGACTACGACGCTCCCTTTGCCACCGACCATTGCGGCACCTGCACCCGTTGCATAGACGCCTGCCCTACCGATGCCATTGTTAGCCCCACCGTTGTTGATGGCAGTAAGTGCATCTCTTACTTCACCATAGAACTGAAAGAAGCACTCATACCTTCGGAGTATCACGACAAAATGGAAGGCTGGATGTTTGGCTGCGACATATGCCAGGACGTTTGCCCCTGGAACCGATTCTCAAAACCCAACCACGAACCGGAATTTACACCTATACCCGAGATACTAGACTTATCCGTTGCCGAATGGCAGGCCATGACAGAAGAAACATTCCGCAAACTATTCAAAACCTCTCCCCTAGCCCGCCCCAAATGGAAGGGCATACAGCGGAACTTAAACCCCAACTCCTGACCGACCAATCCATCGGGATGGTCCTAAAAGGGCTAAGACAGAAAAGATGAAAGAATACTGGTCTAAGTATCCACTTAGACCCAAGACAAGATCAGCGTCCGCTGACAACGGGTAACAGTTTTATCTTCCACGTTTGTACAATGCAAACACTATCGGGAAATGAGCTAACGGAAATATATCAGTCCTGAATCGATTGTCACCCACAAGTTCAGTAATAAAATAAGCATTCAGGGTCTCATCTTTAAAAACAATATAATTACCTACCCTTTCCCATTGCCCTCTGCTCATCAACGAGGCACCTAATTTGTATGTATACGAACTGCCGTGAAAGTCAACATGCAACGTAGTACTATCTTCGGGAGACAAAACAACACCTGTATACGATTCTGAGTAAATGCCCTCTTCAAATGCATACCTGGTTATAGAGTCCTGTTGTTTTCCTGCACTAAACAACAAACTATCAATAGTAGTCGATCGTTTCAGATAATCATTATCATACCTTACAGCTATGCTATCTCTCCATTTGTCTTTACGCCACTCATTACCATAACCACGAAACACAATTTCTTTGAACCATTCAAAACCCTGTACTACCCGCAACGTAGTATCCGTTACTTTCACTTTCGTATTAAAGCCGGCCTTTACATTATGAAGTATCAGTGTATCTTTAAACCGCATCACAAATCCTGATGCCAGTGGATAAGTATTTAACTGTCCGCACCCACCGCCTGACATTGTAGTATACCGCATCAACTCATAGTAGTTACTGTCTATACAATAAACAAGGTCATCGCTTATATGTCCATGTTTTGAACTATTCATTGTTAACTCATAACGATAACACTGGGCTATTGCGTTATTGGTCAAACAATAGAAAACAATAAACAGTATGGAATATAAGTGCTTCATCAATGTATTTACAGGTAAGTTAATGCATAAACAGGATTAGCCATACACAGATATGTCATATTGTAAGGCTGGACGTAGTCACCTCTGGTCCTCGTTTGAAACGAGGATCAACCGGAACGGCGTTTGTAACGCCTGTGTTGTTTATGGTCTCTGTTGGACGTCAGTTTCATCTTCTCGAAGATTCAACCTTCAATTTAAACCTGGCTATAAGCATCTTCCACTGATTAAGGTATGTTTTATGTTGCCAGTTGATATCAAACTTCTCTTTTTTATCCCATAACCAAGGAGGATATGGAATCTTACAATGTAACATGGGAGTTTTTTCAGCTACACTTTTACGATACTTTTCATCCAGGGAAGATTTAAGATAACAACGTATGTCTATTATTGTATAGTGCTTTGTTGTTTTATATATCTCAAGGTTAATATCGTATAGGTTATCGAACATCTCCAAGAGTTGTGGCAAGATCTCTTTTAAACTGGCCGTATCTTTTTTATTATTCTCTTTCTGTTTTAACCTTGTTGCTTCAAAAAGATTCTGTTCGCTATCATGGATTTCTGACAAAATAAACCTTGTATTGTCTGATATTCTATTCCAGGTGTGTTCTCTTGCCATATTAAGCAACTTAGCAACTGCACCAATCATCTCTCGTTCCAATGTATTTTCAGTCATAAACTATGGATGTACAGTAGAAAATAAAGTTAAAAAATATAAACCAAACCATCCCTGTTGGGCGTAGTCCCCGACTACGTCCCGGAAGATGTCAATCCCCCGATTGACACATACAGCACCCATATTTTAATTTGAAAAATAATAACATTTACGTATTTTTGAAATAGTAAATATTACTCTATCCTTAACCGATCACCCGGTCATGAAAACAGTTACACATCTCAACTATCAACAAGTATCACCAGCAATTCAGCAACAAAAGCAGGCACAAAAGCTAAAACACTACAAAACAACCATTTGTAAAAACAATGTTTTTTCACCCCACCCTGTTTTCCGATACCAAACAATACAAAACGATACAAACCAATTTGCAGTAGAAATTACACTAATATATAACCACACACAAGGAGCTGTTACAGAAAAAACACCTGTTTACTTAACATCACTTAACAATTTCAGCGATAGCTTATTGACTATCAGTAACCTGAGGCAATTCCTCTTTAAGTGCATACTCCCGTCTGAAGAAGAAGATATAGTACACCGCCAGCAAGGCCAGTCCTATAATAAACAGCACTACCGCATATGGCCGCGTCTCCTTTTCAAAGAACTCGCCCAGCATCCATACACTGTTCGCCATGATCCATATACATACCGCTATATTATGAAACAGCTCGGTCATGCTGCCGCGCGAGCGCCACATCAGGTATATGGCCATACCCAGCGTAGGCAATATCATGGTAATGCCACCGGCTTTGAATTCCAGCGCCCAACAGGTGTCTTTCACCAGCCAGAGCAATATATGCCCGTTTTCCAGCATACGGTATCGTGTAGACCGGAACAGTTGTTCAGTACTCATCTTCAGCAAAATAAGGGGCGGAAACTACATAATAGTTATCAACAATTTGTTATTTACCATATTAACATGACCACATTTCCTTATACGACCTTGGATATTATTTGCCATACTCGTACCTTTGCGGCACGTTTAAGTAAATCATATTAAATAATTCCATAGAATGAGTACAGTAAAAGTTGCCATTAATGGTTTCGGCCGCATAGGCCGCCTGGCTTACCGCCAGATCTACAACATGGAAGGTATAGATGTTGTTGCGATCAACGACCTGACCAGTCCTAAATTTCTAGCCCACCTGCTGAAGTATGACACAGCGCAGGGCCGTTTCGATGCAGCTGTTTCCAGCGGCGACGATTCTATTACTGTTAACGGCGATGAAATAAAAATATATGCGCAGAAAGACCCTTCACAAATTCCGTGGGGTGCGCACAATGTAGATGTAGTGCTGGAGTGTACCGGTTTCTTTACCGATGCAGAAAAAGCAAAAGCACACATCACAGCAGGCGCTAAGCGTGTAGTTATCTCTGCACCTGCTACCGGCGACCTGAAAACTGTTGTTTACAACGTGAACCACGATGTACTGGATGGTAGCGAAACTGTTATCAGCTGCGCTTCTTGTACTACCAACTGCCTGGCGCCAATGGCACAGGTGTTGCAAAACAACTATGGTATCAAGTCCGGTATCATGAGCACGATACATGCTTATACCAACGACCAGAACACGCTGGACGCTCCGCACCCGAAAGGTGATTTCCGCCGCGCACGTGCTGCCGCTGCCAACATCATCCCTAACTCAACAGGTGCTGCAAAAGCTATCGGCCTGGTTCTGCCCGAACTAAAAGGCAAACTGGACGGTGGTGCTCAGCGTGTACCAACCATCACAGGTTCTCTGACAGAACTGGTAACCGTTCTGGAAAAATCAGTTACTGCTGAAGAGATCAACGCTGCTATGAAAGCTGCTGCTAACGAAAGCTTCGGTTATACTGAAGATGAGATCGTTTCAAGCGACGTGATCGGTACATCTTTCGGTTCTCTGTTCGATGCGACACAAACCAAAGTAATGACCGTAGGCGATACACAACTGGTAAAAACTGCCAGCTGGTACGACAACGAGATGAGCTATGTTTCTCAGCTGGTTCGTACAGTTAAGCATTTTGCCGGTTTAATAAGCAAATAATAACATTAACATAAGAACAGAAACGCCGCCCAAGGGTGGCGTTTCTCTCTCTAAACTACTCCAGACATGAGCAAATTCAGCAATTACGACTTTAGCGGAAAGAGAGCACTGGTACGTGTAGACTTTAACGTGCCCATAAAAGACGGTGTTATTACTGACGATACACGTATGCGTGCTGCTGTCCCTACCATCAAAAAGATACTTACAGACGGAGGTAGTGTCGTGGTGATGAGCCACTGGGGCCGCCCGCTGAAAGAAATAAAGAAAGACCCCTCTAAAGACTTTGCAGACTTTACCCTGAAGCGTATACAAAACCACCTGGCAGAATTGCTGGGCACGGAAGTATTGTTTGCAACAGACCCCGCAGGAGAAGAAGCCAAGCTGAAAGCAGTAGAATTGCAGACAGGACAGGTGCTGTTACTGGAAAACCTGCGTTTCTCTGCCCATGAAGAAGGCGGCGACCGCGACTTTGCAGCCAACCTGGCCAAGCTGGGCGATGTGTATGTAAATGACGCGTTTGGTACTGCTCACCGTGCGCATGCATCTACGGCAGTAGTGGCTGAGTTCTTTGCACCGGAAAATAAAATGTTCGGGCTGCTGATGGAAGCTGAGATAGTAGCGGCCAACAAAGTGATGAACGAAGCACAGAAACCTTTTGTAGCTATCATAGGTGGTGCTAAAGTTTCTGATAAGATACTGATCATAGAGAACCTGCTGGACAGGGCAACAGATATCATCATAGGTGGTGGTATGGCTTATACCTTCTTCAAAGCACAAGGAGGCAAGATAGGTAACTCTCTATGCGAAGATGACCGCCTGGATATGGCCAACGACCTGCTGAAGAAAGCAGAGGCAAAAGGCGTTTGTATTCACCTGCCATCAGACAGTATACTGGCTGATAAGTTTGCCCCAGATGCAGATACAGCTAATGCTCCCAATATGGAGATACCGGATGGCTGGATGGGACTGGATATTGGCCCTCTTGCATGCCAGACCTTCAGCAAAGTGATAACGGATTCCAAAACTATACTATGGAATGGCCCGATGGGTGTATTTGAAATGGAAAAGTTCCAGCACGGCACTAAAGCCATCGCAGAAGCAGTAGTAGCTGCAACCAAAGGCGGCGCCTACAGCCTTGTAGGCGGCGGCGACAGTGTGGCTGCGGTAAACAAATTTGGCTTTGCCAATGATGTAAGCTATGTATCTACAGGCGGCGGGGCTATGCTGGAGTACTTTGAAGGTAAAGAGCTACCCGGTATAGCAGCTATTAATAAGTAATATCTACGTTGTTAAACAAGAAGCCCCCACTAATGCGGGGCTTCTTTATGAAAACACATTCCTGAATAACCATGAACAAAAGCACCTACATACTGGGAACAGGTTTATCTCACGATGGTTCCACTTGCCTGCTCAAAGACGGAAAAATAGTAGTAGCCATAGAAAAAGAAAGGCTGACCCGCATTAAACATGATGGAGGCAATGATTATCATACAGTACAATATTGCCTGGATGCTGCAGGTATTACCATAAAAGACCTGTCGCTGGTGGTACAGGCTGCAAACTTTGAGAAAGACATACTGCCTGACAGGTATTCAGGTGCCCGTTTCTTTCCTGCTGATTGTAACATTCCTTTTGTCACCATATCTCACCACCTGGCACATGCGTATAGCGCTATCGGCACCAGTCCTTTCAATGAAAGCAATGTACTGATAATTGACGGGTGCGGCAGCCCTTACGAGCAATGTGATGATACAAAGGAGGCCATATGCTATGTACCTGACACTAATACGATGATAGCGGAAAAGGACAGCTATTATCATTTTGCAAATGGTATACTTCAACCACTTATCAAAGACTTTTCAGAATTCGGCGCCCGCGGGAACAATGAACTAAGGCTGCCTACTACCCAACACTCTATAGGTGGCTTATACAGCGTCATAAGCGGCTATGTATTCGGCAATATGGATGATGCAGGTAAGCTCATGGGCCTTGCTCCATATGGCAACAGGGCGCTCTATGATACTCCCCTGTTCCGCTATTCTGGCGACAGAGTTTTTGTAAATGAGGACGCTCTTAAGCACCTTACCCAACCATCAAAAGGATACGATGATTTCAAAACGCGCTTCAAGTACTTTGCTGACATAGCCGCATGGGCGCAAAGAGAAGTGGAAGAAGCTATACTATACACTTTCAAGACACGACTCAAACACAACTATCACCCCAACCTTTGTTATGCAGGAGGCGTTGCACTGAATGCTGTTGCCAATGCACGACTATTGAAAGAAGGCATAGTAGAAAACCTGTACATACAACCTGCTGCGGCAGACAACGGGCTTTCAATCGGGTGTGCTTATTACGGCTGGTTAGAGGTACTAAAAAAAGAAAAACAACAACATATCGGTAGCACCTACTTTGGCAAGTCATACCCTGAGGAAGAGGCACAAAATGCGATCAACAAGTACACTGCGATATTTAAGGTATCCGGAATAAATATTATCCATCCCGACAATGTAGCTGCGCAAACAGCGCAATACCTCGCTAAGGGTAAGATAGTTGCCTGGTATCAAAATGGAGCCGAATTTGGCCCACGGGCGTTGGGCAACAGGAGCATTCTTGCGGACCCGGGGCTACCGGAAGTACAGGCATTTATCAACAGGGAAATAAAGTTCAGGGAAGACTTCAGGCCATTTGCCCCTTCTGTTCTGGCAGAAGATGTCACCAAGTATTTCAGGTATGCCTATGAAAGCCCGTATATGATATTGGTAGACGAAGTATTACCGGAATACCGGGAACTACTGCCCGGAGTAACACATGCTGATAACAGCGCACGTGTACAAACTGTAACACGCAGCATGAATCCTGAATACTATGCGTTGTTACAAGCTTTCAAAGCAGAAAGCGGAATAGGTATATTGCTGAATACGTCGTTCAATAAAAGACGACAGCCAATAGTAGAAACCCCGGAACAAGCTATAGAGCTATTCCTTGAAACGGCGTTGGATATATTGGTAATCGGGAACTTAGTGCTACAGAAAAAGGATGTTTAGCATCAGGACTCTTTACGTGCCATCGCTTCATGGCTAAAGTAACGGGTCCTGAACTGGAGCAAATACCCACTTACTAATAACAAAGTAAATACCTCTGCCAGTGAACGGAACAACCAGACCCCATCAAGTCCGAACATACCCGGCAATAGCGCAAGTATCAGTTGACACAAAGAATTACCCTGTTGGCGTTTACCTGTATCGTATTGTTATGGAAAACATTGAAGTGTTAAGCGGCAGAGTATCAAAACAAAAATATTAGACTTATCTAAACAATGCACTTACAACCCTTGACACTACAGACAATTTTATTATTCTTCCCGTTTCGTCCATTTTATTTCCTGTTTCGGTCTATCTCATTATGTTGATATCAACACAACATTGTAACATTGTTTTCAGAAACAAATATAAACGTTATGAGAAGCCTATTATTAATAGCAATTTTATCTATCACTACATTTACAATGTCATGCACAAAAAAAGAGAGTACTACCATCAGCACTACCGATGATAATCCAAACAATAGCAATGGAAACGGCGATGATAATCCCGGGAAAGACCAAACCAAACTGAGCTATCAACTCACCGCCACTAACACTTCGTCTTCCCTTGCAAAAGTAACGGCGGGTAATATTCAATGGACTTTTGCGGTAGCCAACCCACAGCAAGTAAAGTTCGAAGCAAAAAAAGGCACCACAGAAACAGAATATAAGTCTTCAAATTCAACTCCCATCAATCTGTTGACAACTACTGCTACAAGTTTTGGCACCTTTTCCATAGCAGCTGGCACATACACTGAATTAGAGCTAAAGATCCTGCTGAATACCAATGGTAATGCCCCATCCCTGAAACTGACGGGCACATTTGACAATGGCAATGTCTCATTACCTGTCGAAGTCATCATTGAGGACCTCGTGGAACTCAAAACCGAACAGCACAACGTAGATGTAACAACCTCGTTCGACTTTACTGCGATCACGTCGATAAGTCTCTCCTCCCTGTCCACGGGCATCACAGAGTCTGCAATAACAGGCGCAACAATGAGTAGCGGTACAATTATGATCTCAAAATCGTATAACAAATCACTTTACGACATTATTCTCAATAACCTCGCAAACATGAAACACCATGTTGAGGTAGAGACACATCATAAATAAACGCTTGGCTGTGTATTATAAAAGCCTGCCTAATGGCAGGCATTTTTGTGTGTCTGCATGGTTACTTCACCCCCTTCTTTATCACTCTGTTCACCAAGAAGAATAATACCAATGTGATACAGACCAGTGCTGCCCACACCTCAACCGGCGGGAAGGTGGTCATATCCAGGTTGAGAGTGAGCAGAAACTTGGCAACACGCACTTGTGCAAAAATGGCCAGAATACCTGCTACTACCATAGTAAGCACGATAATAATGACATACCTGAGATACATGAACTTACCCAGAAAGTAAGGACTATATCCCAGCAACACCAGTTTATGCAGGTTATCTTTGGCCTTTGCGACTGTCAGTTCTGCAAATAGCAGTAACACCATACCACTGATCACTAGTAACACTACTGAGAGCAGACCAATACCAATGGAAGCAGCGGTAACAATTGTCCTTAGCCTGCTTAATCTGAATAATTCGCCATTAGTTATATACCCTCTTTCATTAATAAAAGTGGTAAACAGTTCATCAGAAGGATCCGTCACCAGCACTATCAATCTTGACGGTTGTGTTATCGTTGTATCTGCGAGGTATTTATTACCATATTGAACAAAAGCCTGGGGCACCAGTATAGAACTGATACGGTCGGAGAAACCAACCACTCTTGCCTTAAAAGTCTCTTTATTATCCCCTTTCCCAACCGACAAATCAAAGAGCAGACTACTGATAGTAGCACGCGTTAATTGTGGTACTCCTTCATTAGGTGCATATCCGAAGTTATACAGATTCAGGAACTCAGTAGAAATAATAATAGGCACCTCTTTCGAAGTACGTTGCCAGTACCAGTCCAGCGGCTTGTTATCTATAAACCTGTCTGGAACAGACTCAATGAACAGGTTGGTAGAAAAACTCATATCCTTGCCTGTAAATGATACTTCTACCGGAAAATGCCCGGGCATAAATACACCCAGGTCCTTAACACCCGGCAATGCAGCAAGCGCCCTTATTTCTGTATTGGAGAATAAAGCTTGTTTTTGCTCAGTAATGACACCTTCATTAGGTATGGGTTTACTAACTGTAACATAGGTACCATGAATGCTGTCCTTATCATATTTACCTGATAATATATCCCTGAAACCTGTCCATACTATTATGGCATACAATAATAATACAGTACCCATACATAGTGTGATCAACGCAGGCCAGAGCCGTTTATTGCTTTGCGAGCGCAGCAAGAGTTTGCGTAACAATATTCTGCGTGGTCTCTGTTTCACAGCAATACCTTTTTATCGTACACAAAATCATCATTCTCTACTACTGATGTTACTATCAAACCGGCACGTGTATATGCAGTTATTTCTTTTATTAATGTAACTGCTCTTTGCCTGTTGTAAAAATCCAAATGACTGAACGGTTCGTCCATTAACAGCCATTCGAAAGGTTGTACCAGAGCACGAACAATAGCCACCCTTTGTTGTTCTCCTAAAGACAGAACAGAAACAGGAACTTCGAGCTTATCCTTCAGTCCGAGACGTACCAGCCATTTTTCTGCATCGTATGCGGGAACAGTATCTGTCAGGCGTCTTTT
The DNA here is from genome assembly GCA_020636495.1 of Chitinophagales bacterium. Lineage (NCBI taxonomy): Bacteria > Pseudomonadati > Bacteroidota > Chitinophagia > Chitinophagales > Chitinophagales bacterium. The sequence goes on from JACJXQ010000008.1 coordinate 2,500,196, forward strand.
TACATCTACATTATCCCATACAGATAATTCATCGAATAAGCGGATATCCTGAAATACCATACTAATAGATGCGGCCCGAAGTTGCGATAGCTGTGCCTTTGATATTTCCTTCAGGTTATACGCACTCCAGTGGATAGTGCCGCCATAATCGCCACGGATACCATATAACATCTGCATCAGTAATGTTTTGCCGGAACCTGACGGGCCAAGCACCAGCACTTGCTCACCCTGGTTGAACACCATATCCTGCTCCCATACCGTAGCATTGTAGGCATTATGCTCTTCCTGTAAGGGTAGTGGTATTAAATGGCTGATGTTAAGTCGCATGAATAAAAAAAAAGAAGTTCTCTCCTGAACTATATATAACGTTAATTGTTCCCAAAAGTAATGAAGAATGTTGCCGAAACATAACCTACAGGTTTTGAAATTTGTTATATTTAAGTATGATAACCCGCCTGTTTGACATAGTACAAAAAAGAGCGCAGGAGCAACCCTCCTCCATTATGCTTGCTGCCAAAGAAAAAGGCAGTTGGCGGACATACAGCAGTGCTGAAACGTGGACCATGGCACGTGATCTATGCGGCGGATTACTTAGTCTTAACCTGAACAATAGCATACTTGAACCGGAGCAACAGGAAAAAATAGCCGTAATATCTCCTAACAGGCCAGAATGGATCATAACAGATATTGCCGTTCAGATGACCGGGGCAGTACTTACACCACTCTACCCGACCATCAGCCTGCATGAAATGGAATACATCCTTAACGAAGCAGGTATACGTATACTGTTTGTTGCAAACAAAGAACTATATGACCGTTTTAAACCTGCATTTGACAAAGTTGCCACATTGCGACATATCTATTCATTTGACCCAACAAGTGGCACTAATCACTGGCACGAGCTAATAAATGACCATACAGAGCCAGACCAGGGCATTATTGAAAGGATAACTGAAGATACGCTGGCTACGATCATATACACTTCGGGCACCACGGGTAACCCAAAGGGCGTAATGCTCAGCCATAAGAACATTGTAAGTAATGTTTATGATTCAATGCCTGCGTTCTCATTTGCTGAGCAAGGTGCCAGAACACTGAGTTTCCTGCCGCTGAACCATATTTTTGAACGCATGGTAACCTATATCTATATAGATGCCGGGCTTTCCATATACTATGCCGAAAGTATGGACACGATAGGCGAAAACCTGAAAGAGGTAAAGCCTTTGGTATTTACAACAGTACCGCGTTTGCTGGAAAAAGTATATGAGAAGATACTGGCCAATGGTATGGCACTAACAGGCATAAAACGCTGGTTATTCTTCTGGGCGCTGAAACTGGGTTTTAAATATGATAACGTTAATACTGGCAGTTGGTGGTATCGCTTCCAACTGATGCTGGCCAATAAACTTGTATTCAGTAAATGGCGGGAAGCACTTGGTAATAAAGTAAAGGCTATTGTTACAGGCTCTGCCCCTTGCCAGCCAAGGCTGATAAGAGTATTCACTGCCGCACAGATAGTGATCATGGAAGGGTACGGACTTACAGAAACTTCCCCTGTTGTATCGGTGAACAGATTTGAAAGTGAGGACAGGCGCATAGGCTCTATCGGCCCGTTGATAGATAATGTACAGGTAAAACTGGCAGAGGATGGCGAACTGTTGTGCAAAGGTAACAACATCATGATGGGTTACTATAAGCACCCGGAACTGACGGACGAAGTGATGACGGAAGATGGTTGGCTGAAAACAGGAGATATAGGAGAATGGGTAGAGGGCAGATTCCTGAAAATAACTGACCGTAAAAAAGAAATATTCAAAACTTCGGGCGGCAAGTATGTTGCACCACAGGTAATTGAGAACAAGCTGAAAGAAAGCCAGTTTATTGAACAGATGATCGTATTAGGTGCTAATCAGAAATTTGTGAGCGCATTGATAGTGCCCGGCTTCCCACACCTGCGTAGCTGGCTAAAGGCAAAAGGGCTTCCTGCACCGGAAAGCAATAAAGAGCTGATATCTATGCCTGAAGTTATCGATAAGATACAGCGGGTAATTGACAAGTATAACCCGCTGTTCAGTCATTCTGAACAGATAAAACGTTTCGTTCTGTTGCCCAAAGAATGGACCATTGATACAGGGGAACTGACACCTTCGCTAAAAATAAAACGGAAAGTGATATACGAAAAATACGCAGATGCTATTACGAGTATATATGGCAGCCCGGAATTCTAAAAACTAATGCCGATACTGTTTTTGAACAGTTTGACGGCAATGGCCAGCAGTATTACCCCGAAAAATTTACGCACTACCAGGATACCTGATGGCCCTAACAATCTTTCTATCAATTTTAGTGACTTTAAGATCACATATATAATAACAAGATTAATAAGTATAGCTATCAGGATATTATAAGCATGGTAAGTAGCTTTTAACGACATAATGGTGGTTAAAGTACCTGAGCCAGCTATCAGCGGAAAGGCAATAGGAACTATGCTACCCGACTTTTCCTCGCTATCGCTGCGAAAAAACTCCATACCCAGTACCATTTCAAGACCGAGGATGAATATCACAATGGAACCAGCAATAGCAAAAGAGCTGATATCCAACCCCATAAGGTTAAGCACAGCTTCACCCACAAAGAAGAACAGGAGCATGAGCAGACCGGAAACGAAAGTAGCCTGCACCGCACTGATATCGCCCATTTTCTTTTTCAGCGATAACAATACAGGCACAGAACCCAACATATCTATTACCGCAAAAAGCGTCAGTGAGACCGTAATGATCTCGGATAACATGATATTTTCAACTCCACCCATATGTTGGCGAAATTACAATTGTTTTTAAAGGTTTTCAGATGGCGTTCAGAATGCCTATTTTTACGCTTCAATTCACTAAATACAACAAATTATCCATATGTCTTTAAATAATTATGACCATAGCGCGGCTGAAAGATTTATGCGCTATGTACAGGTAGATACTCAGAGCGACCCGGAATCACCATCACAACCATCAACTGAAAAACAAAAAGACCTGAGCAGAATACTGGTAGACGAGTTGATAGCTCTAGGCATAACAGATGCAGAACTGGATGAACATGGATATGTTTATGCTACCATTCCTGCCACTACGGATAAAGATGTGCCTGTGATATGCTATTGCGCACACGTAGACACAGCACCGGATTGTAGCGGAACCGGCGTAAAACCAATACTACATAAGGCATGGGATGGCACTGACATTATACTGCCTGACGATAATAACGTTATTATCAGTACCAATGACCACCCCTACCTGAAAGAGCGTATCGGGGATGACATCATTACAGCATCAGGTACCACACTGCTGGGAGCAGATGACAAAGCCGGTGTTGCCATCATTATGGACCTGGCCAAATACCTGATGGCACACAAGGAAATCAAACATGGCAATATACGTATCCTGTTTACGCCGGACGAAGAGATAGGCCGCGGTGTTAATAAAGTAGACATGCACAAACTGGGTGCACAGTTCGGCTATACGCTGGATGGTGGAGAGCGCAACTACCTGGAGGGAGAATCATTTTCCGCTGATGGAGCTACCGTTACTTTTCATGGTATCAGTGCCCACCCCGGATATGCAAAAGGCAAAATGGTAAGCGCCATTAAAATAGCTGCCGACTTCATGGAGCAACTGCCCAAAGACAGTTGGAGCCCCGAAACAACGGAAGGCATGGAAGGTTATGTGCATGCTGTACATATTGAAGGGCTTATCGAAAAAACGACAATACAGTTCATCATACGTGACTTTGATACAGCCAAGCTGGCAGAACACGAAGACCGCCTGAAGAAGCTTGCAACCGACACGGTAGCCAAATATCCGGGAGCAACTATGGATTTTGTGGTAAAAGAGCAATACCGCAACATGAAAGAGATGCTGGATCAGTACCCATTTGTAATGGACTATGCTGAAGAAGCATATAAGATGGCTGGTCTCAACCCTACCCGCCTGAGCATTCGCGGCGGTACTGACGGTTCAAGGCTCTCTTTTATGGGTATGCCTTGTCCTAACATCTTTACCGGCGAAATGGGCATCCACTCTAAGCAGGAATATGTAAGTGTACAGGACATGGAAAAAGCAGTGGAAGTGTTAGTACATTTGGCACAGGTTTGGGAACAGAACAATTAACATACGACATTCAAACACATAACAGAATGAACCAGCAATTAAAAACAATACTGCTTACGGTATTAACACTATCAGTATTTACACTGGCGCTTGTAGAGCTTAGCGGAGTAAGCAGTACGGCCTTGTTTAATAAATACGGCATTGGAGAGGGAGGGAATGACCACAAACACTTCAATGAAAACGAGAGAGAGCAACGTGATAAGGAAATGAAAGCCATGCCAAAAACCATCATTTCGTTCGATGATACTAAGTACGATTTTGGCACCATAACAGAGGGTGAAAAGGTGATTCATTCATATCACTTTAAAAATACGGGCGACAACCCGTTATTCATATCAAATGCGGTTGCTTCCTGTGGCTGTACGGTACCTTCTTTCCCTAAAGAGCCCATACCACCGGGCGCAGAGGGAAATATTGAAGTAGAGTTTAATAGTACCAACCGTGTAGGCCAGCAAAGAAAAAATGTGTTGATATACAGTAATGGGCAGGAAGAAGCTATATCGATAGGATTTGTGGTAGAAGTTAAACCGAAATGAGTACAGTAAATATTACTATGGTGCAACGTATCAAAGACTACTTATCGCTGATAAAGTTCAGCCATACTGTCTTTGCACTACCCTTTGCGCTTATCGGTTTTGCATTGGCAGTTATTTACGAACAGTTCAACTTTGAATGGCACCTGCTGATAAAGATGTTACTGTGTATGATATTTGCCCGTACTGCTGCTATGGCTTTCAATCGCTACCTGGACAGGGATATTGACGCACTGAACCCCAGAACGGCTAAAAGGGAGATACCTGCAGGTGTTATCAATCCGCAAAATGCACTTTGGTTTGTTATAGGTAATTCCGTGTTGTTTATAGCTACTTGCTATGCTATCAACATGATGGTATTCTACCTATCGTTCGTGGCACTGTTCGTAATATTGTTTTACAGTTATACGAAACGTTTTACCGCACTGTGTCACCTTGTATTGGGGGTAGGGTTATCACTGGCACCGATCGGGGCATACCTTGTGGTAACAGGCTTCTTCTCCTGGTTGCCATTACTCTTTTCTGGCATTGTTATCACATGGGTATCCGGCTTTGACATTATCTACGCATTGCAGGATGAGGACTTTGACAGGAGTAATAAGTTGCACTCGATACCGGCGGCATTAGGTGTTAAAAACGCCTTGGGCGTTTCTACCCTGTTACATATAGTATCCGCACTACTTGTAATCATAGCCGGAGCCATGGCCAGTTTCAACTGGATATACTGGACAGGTGCGGGAATATTTATCGGGCTGCTGATATACCAGCACACACTTGTAAAACCTAACGACCTGAGCAAGGTAAACATAGCCTTTATGACCACCAACGGAATAGGCAGTATCGTATTTGCCATATTCACCATAGTTTCATTAATATTCTTATAGTATGAACATAGCGATAATCGGGTACGGAAAAATGGGTAAGACCATTGAACAGATAGCAACAGAAAGAGGACATAACATTGTGCTGAAGATCAGCTCATCTAACGTGGACGAACTGACTGTAGATAACCTGAAAAAGGCAGACGTAGCCATAGAAATGACGCAACCTGAAGCTGCTAAGAACAATGTGCTGTTGTGCCTGGAAGCAGGTGTACCTGTAACCAGCGGCACTACTGGTTGGAACAGTGATATTCCACTGGCACAACAGGCTGCAAAAAATAATAATACCGCTTTCCTGTATGCGTCTAATTACAGCGTAGGTGTCAATATATTCTTCGAGGTGAACAAACTACTGGCAAGGCTGATGAATGAGCAACCTGCCTATGATGTGAATATGACCGAGATACACCATACACAAAAGAAAGACTCACCAAGTGGTACGGCTATTACACTCGCTAACCAGGTACTGGATGCCATAAACCGCAAAAACAAATGGAGCGAAGAAGAACAGGGAGCAGATATATTACACATCACCGCCCTGCGAGAAGAGGGTGTTCCGGGTACACACACCATTAATTATACTTCATCCATTGATGACATAAGCATTACCCATACAGCACACAACCGCAATGGCTTTGCAATGGGCGCTGTATTGGCAGCAGAGTTTATTGCTGATAAGAAAGGAGTATTTACCATGCAGGATGTGCTGGGGATCAGCATGTAAAACAACAACACTATTATAAAGAAAAACGCCCCGCAATGCGGGGCATTTTTCTTTATGGTTTCAGATACAGATCAAAGTAATCCGTTATCTTCTGCATCAGGTGTACCCTGTCCTTTCCACGCACATTGTGCGGATGAGAAGGATACACGAAATAATCTATCTGCTTGCCCAGCTCAACAGACTTGCGGATGAGTTTCATCGAATGCTGCCAAACCACCACATCGTCCTGCGCACCGTGTATGATAAGTAATTTACCTTTCAACCTGTCTACATGATTCAACAAATTATTGGCATCATATCCGGCTTTGTTGTTTTTCGGAGAATCCATATAACGCTCTGTGTACATCACCTCGTACATGTTCCAATCAATAACCGGACCACCTGCAACACCGACCTTGAACACATCGGGATGGCGCATCATCAATGATGTGGTCATAAAACCGCCAAAGCTCCAACCGTGCACGCCCATCCTGTTTGCATCTACAAAAGGCAATGTCTTCAGGTACTCTACCCCCTTCAACTGATCTTCCATTTCCACTGTTCCTAACTTGCCGAACGTAGCCTGCTCGAATGCCAGCCCCCTATTGCCACTGCCACGTCCGTCCATTGAGAACACCACGTAACCATGCTGAGCCAGATACTCGTACCAAAGATTACGGCTGGCAGGGAAAGAGTTCCTTATCAGTTGTACATGCGGACCATTGTACAGGTAAACAATAACAGGATATTTCTTATTCGCGTCAAAATCAACCGGCATGATCAACCTGCCATACAATGGCGTACCGTCATCAGCCTTTAATGTTACACTCCTTACTTCAGGGCGGTCATAATCAACCAGCGGATTACCGGACTCTTTCATCAGGTGGCTGTACTTGCCATCTGTACTTCTTACCTCCGTCTTCTTAGCCACATCTCCGCTGCTGAACACATCCAGCATATACAAGCCATTGTCATTAACAGAAACACTATGCCAGCCAGCCTCCGGATCTATCTCAGCTATTCTACCGTTTCTCCATTCTACCGTATAGGCATGTTCTTCAAGCGGAGAATCTTTAGAACCTGTAATGATGAACTTATGCTCGCTCTCAATAGTACCTGCAATATCATTTACCACCCAATCTCCTTTTGTGAGCTGCTTCAGCATTTTACCATCTGTATTATATAGGTACATATGCATATACCCATCACGCTGGCTGCGCCATACAAACCTATCGTTAGTGCCCGGGATGAACGTAAGCGGCGTAAGCGGCTCTACATACTTATCAGAAGTCTCTTCAAATAATGTCTTAACGAATTCACCTGTTTTAGCATCATATTGGTTCAGCCACATATGATCTTGCTCCCTGTTTAGCACAGCAATGTATATATACGACTCATCCGGACTCCATGTGATACAAGGCAGGTATTGGTCAGCTGGCCCTTGTGTATTGATAATAGTGGTGCGGTTGTTAGACGGGTTATATACATGCAACTTTACCTGGTGAGAAGTGCCGCCTGCCATAGGGTATTTGATCTCTTTAGGTGTAGCTGGCGTAACACTCCAATCTACGATAGGATAATCAGCCACCATGGTCTCATCCATATGATAATAAGCCAGGTAGTTGCCTTGTGGAGATAAGAATATACCGCCGTTGATACCAAACTCATTTCGGTGTACAGACTGGCCATTGATAATATGTTCATTCTTATCGTCTGTTACCGTAAGCGTTCTTTTGTCACGGGTGATCATATACAGGTTGTTGGCAACCGTATATACCACATTCTGATATTTATCTATAGTAAGGTTCTCTGCCTCTTTAGGCACGGTCACCCACTTCGACCACATATAACCACCGCCCGTAGCTGTACCCTGGTATAACTGCTCGCCATCTTTTATCCATACCAGACCTTTATCTATCCAATTTATGGCAGGCATAGATTTTAGTTTACCACTCCTGTCAAGTTTTGTATTGAGCTCATCCAGTCTTATTACCGTATCAGTAACCAGGTCAGGGAAACGCACCGAAATAAGTGCATCGTCATTACCGGCCTTCACAACATGATACAACTTATTGGAGCCAGGCTCCCAGCTTGCGCTTTTTATCCCTTCTGGCGCCAATGTAGTATAGATACCATTGGTAGCCTCAGCCATTGTGTATTGTTTCTTCTGTGCAATAGCTGTATTAGCCAGCAATGTCGTGGCTATAAATATATACCCCGATGATCGTAAAATATTCATGAATTGTGTAATTGATTTGGAGGCTTGAAATTAGATATTATTACCCGAAAATCTATACCCCGAACGGGGTTAGGCGTTTTGAAGTAACTTTAAACCAATTATCAGCAGAGTTGTTATTGTACACATGAATAAATTATTGGTTATAATATCCGTACTGTTGACCTGTAATAGCTTCGGGCAAGGGTATTCATTCAATACCGAAGAATGGTGGCACAGGCTGGCCTATGAAGAACAAATGTCCGCTCCCGGCACAGCAAACCTTGACACATGTATAGTTGTTGCCAGCAACAGGTTTCTCACTGGAGACAAGTTACGTTTTATGAGCGAAACACGAGGTGACGGAACTCTATTATACTTCTTCGTTTACGCGTACAAAGGGCAATGGCATGTTCTGAAACAGAAAAGCCTGGCGTCTGCCGTCAAACTTATGCCGCACCCTAACGAGGACTGGGTAATATATACTGAAGGTATGGGTAAAATATTCACCTCTGAACTGAATAGGGGTATGATGATGTCATCACAGTATGGCGTTAATGTCATTATGCTTGACTACCCTAGCATCACCACAACAAAAGGCAATCTGGGCAACTACCTGTTCTCTATCAAAAATGCAAGGCTTGCATACGTTGACCATGTGCCAATGTTGGAGGAAATAAAACAGCTAAAAGCAAACGGTAAACTGGGAACCGGTAAAATAAGCCTGTTCTTTCATAGCATGGGTAATTACTTGCTGAGACAAACAGTAAAAAAGAAACAGCTACTCAGGATAAATGACACTAAATGGGCAGATAATATTATACTCAACTCAGCATGCGTGCCTCAGTACCACCATACAAAATGGCTGAACAAAGTGAGTTTTGCCCAAAATATTTATATACAGTATAATCCGGAAGACAGAACACTTTTCTGGGCAGAACTTATTAGCAAAAAAAAGCAATTAGGCCGCAGGTTGAGAAACCCGGTTAGCAGCATGGCCAATTATGTAAACTTCAATAAAGTGGTAGGCGAAGAGCACAGCTACTTCCTGACATTGCAGGGCCGCATGCCAGCCAAAGACATAACAAAAAAATACTACAACGTTATATTACACGGCGGTAATATCAATTTCAAAGATCCGATGTACAAGCCATCTACCTATCGCAATATCGGGTACGAAGTACAACCTTGACTTTAGAGGGTATTCACGACTGCTTTGAGGCGGGTAAGTTTATCCATAAGACCATCCAACAGGTCAAGATGCAGCATATTGGCACCATCAGATTTGGCTGTTGAAGGGTCAGGATGTGTTTCTATGAACAGTCCATCGGCACCAACGGCAATACCTGCACGGGCTATTGTTTCTATCATTGCCGGGTTACCTCCCGTTACACCACTGCTTTGATTGGGTTGTTGTAACGAATGCGTACAATCCAATACAACGGGTACATTCATATTACGCATGGCAGGTATGCCCCTGTAATCAACTATAAGATCGGTGTAACCAAATGTTGTTCCCCTGTCAGTAAGTATCACTTTATCGTTACCGCTTTCCTGTAGTTTGGTTACGGCAAACTGCATAGCTTCAGGGCTCAGGAACTGTCCTTTTTTCACGTTTACTACCTTACCTGTTTTAGCAGCGGCGACCAGTATATCTGTTTGGCGGCAAAGAAAAGCGGGGATCTGTAACACATCTACATATTCAGCAGCCATAGCGGCTTCATCGGCAGCATGTATATCTGTAACAACAGGAACATTGAACGTGTCGCGAACTTTGGCCAATATCTTCAGAGCAGTTTCATCACCAATACCCGTAAAGCTATCCAGGCGTGTACGGTTGGCCTTGCGATAAGAACCTTTAAAGATCAGTGGTATATTATATTTCACACAAATGGCCACTACCCTTTCCGCTGTACGCAATGCTATCTCTTCACCTTCTATAGCGCATGGCCCTGCCAGCAGAAAAAAGTTATCCTTATTGTATTGAGCCCCGAATAGCTCCTGCAAAAAACCGTTGTTCATTTTGTAAAAGTAATGTTTCCGATGAATATCAGCACTCAGGCAGGCTCAGCGGAATATGCATTTCTTCCTCTCCTTTTATTTGCGTTGCCAGTCCACCTTCTGAGGTTTCCTTATATTTGTGATTCATATCAAGGGCCGTCTCCCACATACTTTTCACCGCATGATCTAATGACACCTTAGCGTTATCAGGGTTGCTGCCCAAAGCCAACTGCGATGCAGTAATGGCTTTTATTGCCCCCATAGTATTACGTTCTATACAAGGCACCTGTACCAGGCCACCTACGGGATCGCATGTCAACCCAAGGTGATGCTCCATAGCTATTTCGGCAGCCATCAGCGCTTGTCTTACACTACCTCCCAATGCCTCAGTAAGTGCCGCTGCCGCCATAGAAGAAGATACCCCTATCTCGGCCTGGCAGCCACCCATTGCGGCAGAAAGTGTTGCTCCTTTCTTGAAGATGCTACCGATTTCAGAAGCTGTAAGCAGGAAGTTGATGATCTTCTCCTCATCATTGCCATCGCAGAAAACAATGAAATATTGCAATACTGCAGGTACAACGCCGGCCGCACCATTGGTAGGGGCCGTCACTACCCTGCCGAATGAGGCATTTTCCTCATTCACAGCCAGTGCAAAACAACTTACCCAGTCCAGCGTATATTTAAAATTCTCACCACCCGCACGTATAGCTTCTATCCACTCTTCGTAATCATTGTATGTTCTGCCGGCCAGTAAACGTTTATTGAGTCCGGCGGCACGTCTTTTTACATTAAGGCCTCCGGGTAGTTCCCCTGTAATGTGACTACCACGGTAGATACACTCACGCATGATACGCCATATGTTCAGCACACCGTCTTTTGTAGCTTTTTCGCTGCGCCACTCGCTTTCGTTCTCCAGCACTATATCTGCAATACTCAGTCCTGTCTTACGCCCCCAGTGCAACAGGTCGTTAGCTTTATCTATCGGGAAAGAAAGTTGTACATCACCGCGGGCAATATCTTCGTCCGCCTCCTTGATAACGAAACCACCGCCTATTGAATAATAGGTTTCTGCTATTTCTTTACCATCGTTGAACCTGCAAAGAAAAGTAACCGCATTAGGATGAAAAGGAAGACTTTCAGTGTACAGGAAAACAAGGTCCTCATTATAATCAAACGGGATAACAATGTCTCCGTTCAGGTTTAACTCTTTGGTCTTCTTTATCAGGTTGACCCTTGGGGTTACCTCATTCACATTGAAAGTAACTGGATCTTCTCCACACAACCCTAATAAAACAGCCACATCCGTACCATGTCCCTTACCGGTTTTAGCCAATGAGCCATATAGCATTACCTTCACATGTTCTACCTTATCCAGTCCTGTCTTTTTCAGCGTATCAATGAACCGCAACGCAGCCTTCCACGGGCCTAATGTATGCGAGCTACTGGGACCTATGCCTATCTTAAATATGTCGAATACCGAAATGCTTTCCCTGATCACTTACTGTATGCTTTTTATATATGCAAAATTAGGGGAACTAAGTCCCCTAATCAACTTTTGCGCAAAGCTATGCTTACAATAAATATCAGCAAAAAATATTATGGTAATAATACATGGTCTATTACATGTATCACACCATTCTTCTGGTACACGTCAGCAATAGTCACCATAGCCTTTCCGCCTTTGGCGTCCATTACCCATACATTGTTCTTTTTATCCAGCATTACGGTCAGGTTCTCACCCTGTACGGTTTTCAGTGTAGCATTACCGCCACCTTTTTTGATCTTGTCCATCAGGTCCTTAGCATCCAGGTTGCCTGCTACCACATGATAAGTTAAGACACCTGTAAGTTGGTCTTTATTCTCCGGCTTCAGCAATGTTTCTACGGTACCTTTCGGCAGCATGTCAAAAGCCTTGTTAGTGGGGGCAAATACAGTAAAAGGCCCTGCGCTCTGCAGTGTTTCTACCAGCCCGGCTGCTTTCACGGCAGCTACCAGCGTGGTGTGGTCTTTTGAGTTCACTGCATTTTCTACAATGTTCTTAGATGGATACATAGCCGCACCACCTACCATTACCGTCTTTTCTTTTTCTTTACCTTTTGCGAGGCTATCAACAGGTTGCGTGGCTATCAGAGCCAGAGCCATTACCGGCACGATCATTATACGTTTCATAATTTGAAAAATTGATTGGTTAATTATTTGGTTTCAGCAACATATACGATGCACTGTTGATGTTGGATTTACCGCACAAAAAAAATCCTGCCCTTAGGGCAGGATCTCATTACGTTTAAAACTCTTATTACTGCATACTCAGGCTGAAAGGCATCAGCGCAACAGCACGGCCATTAAAGCTTTTCAGCATTTTCAGTTGTTTGATGAACGGATAATCTGTTTCCAATTCTTTTTCTATGTCTGACTTAACGGCTGCAGAAACACCCTCAGCACCACTCATACGTTTTAGCAGCATCTCAAATTTATCTACCGTTTCTGGATATGTAACGACAGAATAATCTGAAATACCTGCCATAGCGGCAGCACTCTCTATAGCCCTGTCTATATCACCGTAAGCATCAGCCAGGCCATTACTCACAGCATCAGTCCCACTCCATACTCGGCCTTGTGCTATCACATCCACATCCTCTACATTCATATGGCGTCCTTCTGCAACGTGGTTTTTGAATATGCCGTAGATCTTATCTACTGACCTTTGCATACGCTGTGCTTCATCCGGAGTTAACGGGCGGTAACCACTAGGGAAGTCTGCATAAGGTGCATTCTTCACCTTATCGAAAGTAATGCCCAATTTATTTTTGGTCATATTCTCTATATTGAACAGCATGGTGAACACACCAATACTCCCTGTTACCGTATTAGGCATTACAAAAATGCTATCAGCATAGCAGGAAATATAGTAACCTCCGGATGCAGCTACATCTCCCATAGAGACAATAAGCTTCTTCTCTTTTTGCAACAGTCGAAGCTCCCTTAGTATCACCTCTGATGCCAACGCACTACCACCCGGGGAGTTCACACGCATTACTACTGCCTTTATCTTATCATTCTTGCGTATCTGGCGAATGGTTTTCAGCATATTGGCACTGGCTATCTGCCCATCCTGATCAGACTCACCATCAACTATTGAACCTTCAGCATACAGTATAGCAATACGGTCAGCCTTCCTTTCGTTAACATCCAGCTTCCTGGCGTACTTGTCAATAGTTACCAGCTTCACTTCTTTATCTTCATCCGTTCCGGTCTTTTCTTTCAGCAGATCATTCACCTGGTCCGAATAACGCAGGCCACTCACCAGTTTGTTGTTCAAAGCATCTTCAGCAAATTCAATTGTTCCATTGGCCACCAGTTGATTTACAGCAGCAGCATCAGTACCCGTGTATTCTGCCACTGCTTTGACGAACTCATCCCAGAAGTCCTGTTGAAACTCAACTATCTGCTCTCGATTGGCATCGCTCATAGAGGTGGCCCTGAAAGGCTCCGTAGCACTCTTAAACTTACCCGCATAGAATATCTCGGGTTCTATCTCCAACTTATCAAGTGTACCTTTAAAGAAAGCCAGTACAGTTGCGAAACCCTTCAGTTCCAGGTCGCCCACAGGATTCAGGAAGATGCTATCAGCAGCTGTGGCCACATAGTAAGCCCCCTGGGTAATATTTTCCCCATAGGCATAAACGAACTTACCACTGGTCTTAAAGTCCTTTACAGCTTCGCGTAGTTGTTGCAATGTAGCCCATCCATTAGGTGTGGGGTTCAGGCGCAACACAATTCCTTTGATATTGTCATCTTCTTTTGCATGTTCAAGCGATTTTACAACGTCGTACAGACCCGGGCTATACCCACTTTCACCAGAAATAACAGCCAGGGAGTTTTCCTGCTCCTGCTCGCGTAGCTGAGTTTTCAGATCTATATACAAAACGCTGTTGGAGGTGATGGCTACTTCGGGTTTGTTGGATACCGTACTGCTTACCGCACCTATGATCATGCCGATCAACACCCCGAAAATGATTACACCGGCAACGATCATTGCCAGCAGAGAGGCGAAGAACATCTTAAAAAACTGCTTCATAATTACTTGAGTATTATTGTATACCTGCAAATATAGGGGTCATTCAACAAACAAATATTAAATAACACTGTCATGTAGGGGGATTATTGAAGTTATTTTTTCTTGACCTGATATTATAACTTTACCCTTAAGGTTGCCGCAAAAGGCTGTCCGCTTATCTATGAAGAGATCACTTGCAGTATTATTGCTGCTACTTCAAATACATGTTTACGGGCAACATCTTTCTGATGCTGCTAAAAAAGTAAAATATTACTATGTGGAAATGCAGAAACAGCCGAATGCCCCTGTACTACAGATAGGTTTCATTTCTGCATTTCCCGATAATAAAAGAGACTTTATGGACCTGTTCAATGCACATACGCGCGATGAACTGGCGGGAACAGGTGTCGATTACGTAAAGACATTCAGAAAACTGGGGTATGATTTTGAAGATTCCGTATTGCCCAAGGCTATAAGCATTGGTAAAGACATGCCCACATGGAGCGAAGGTGTAGTGGATGAATTGCAGAAGACCATCTACTACTGCACTAATAAGCACCCACAACTTTTTGCCGATATAGTAGGTAAAATGAAGAAGAGCGAGCAAATATCCCTGGCCAGATTCTTGTATAGCGGCAGGGGTGGAACCAACGAAAATTATGATATCCTGTTGCAAATACTCGAAAAAGCAGGAGAACGAAAGGCGCACAAATCGTTCATGGAAGCAACTACCCTGCCCGACCAACCTGAAGATGAAACAGAATAATATGGAACCGATATACAACACCATAGGCGTTAACTACAACAAGACACGCACAGCTGACGCCTATATTGCTGGCAGACTATACGCCCTGATGGCACCTATTCATGAAGGCAACTATGTTGACATAGGCTGCGGTACAGGCAACTACCTGAAAGCTATGACTGAAAAAGGACTACACATGACAGGTGTAGAGCCTTCGGAGGTAATGATAGAAAAAGCAAGGGTTAATAACCCGGGGACTACTTTCATTCATGCAAAGGCCGAACATATACCATTGCCGGACAACAGCTTCGAAGGAGGTATGGGGACCTTTACCGTACACCACTGGGACAGTATTGAAAAAGGATTCAGCGAAATATACAGAATATTGAAACCCGGTGCCAACTTTGTGCTCCTGAGCTTTACGCCGGAACAACTGATGCACTACTGGTTGTGTCATTACTTCCCGGTAACCATGAAAAACTCATCAGAAGTAGTATTGAGTATTGATGAAATGACAGAGCTATTCACCAGCTGTGGATTTACAGACATTCAGACTGAAAAGTATTTTGTGCATGAAGGGCTTACCGACCATTTCCTGTTCTCAAACAAGTACAAACCGGAGCAATATCTTATACCTGAAATAAGAAACGGCGCCTCCAGCTTTACCGTCTATGCCGACCAGCCGGAAGTAGACCGCGGACTGATTGCATTGGAGGAAGATATCAGATCAGGTAAGATACAGGACATCATTGAGCAATACGACAACGACCGTGGCGATTACCTGTTCTACCGCATCAGCAAGCCATTATAACAGCTTAGCATTATCTTTGCACGGCATATGAATAAGGCATATTTACTACTGGGCAGCAACGAGGGGGACAGAACAGATTGGCTGAACAAGGCGACACAGCAATTGCAGGATTCTTGCGGAAACATTACACAAAGATCTGCCCTATACGAAACTGCTGCATGGGGTATTGAAGACCAACCCAGCTTCCTGAATATGGCGCTGAGTATTGATACGGAACTACAGCCTTTGGAACTACTGAAACAGATCAACAGCATAGAAGCTAACCTTGGCCGACAGCGTACACTAAAATGGGGACAACGTACCCTGGATATAGACATCTTGTTTTACAATGATGCCATTATTAATGAGCCGGACCTCATTATCCCCCATCCCCAATTAGAGAAACGCCGGTTTGCACTGGTACCACTGAATGAAATAGCTGCTACGTTGGCACATCCTGTCAGTCATAAAACTATAGCACAACTTTTAGGCGAATGCGAGGATACACTGGAGGCCAAAAGGTTTATCCCAAACCCATGAAGGGGCTTAATTGAAGTTGACGGATACAAGCTGTAACTGTTGACACAGAGTTACAACTACAATAATTACCTTTGCCACATGTCAAAAAAATGGGCACTCATATCATTGATATACATAGCCGGTATGATACTCATGTTCTATGGTATCATCAGGACAAAGGGAGTGTTCCAGATGTTTGCTATTATCGGCGCTGGTATTCTTATGCTCATATACGGCCGCATGAGGTCAATTTATAAGGATGATAAATAAGAATGTAACACTTGTTACAGTGTTACAGCTAGCTATTTAAATGCCTGTTTCTTATTATTTAGCATTACAACACATGCTATCATACCTATTACTGATACAATAAATAGTATAACCGTGTACTTCTTCGCATTATTGATCTGGGTAGATATTGCAGCTATCTCTTTCAACTGAATTGTCTTTTGGTCTTTGGTCAACTTATCATTAAGCTCTACAGTAGTTGTTCCCCAGTCTACCTGATCCTTATATAATGACATAAGGTTAATATATTCAAATACACAGAGTAGTGATATTACCAAAAATACGAAAGACAATATCTTTAATCTTTTCATGACATCTAAAGATATTAAACCTTTAAGAGAAAATATTCTGTAACACCGTATCACTTGTCACAATGCTACAGCACAACACTTACTGCCCAAAGGTAAAATTAGCTCCCACTAACCAATTGGCACCCGGCATGGGTCTCGCATTCACTACCTGGTACTTTGCATTCCATATATTGTTGCACTGCCCTGTCAGTTGCAGTTGATTATCACCTAATGGCAAAGTGTACATCAGTTGCAGGTTGCCCAATGTATAGGCCGCCACGCTGAACGATTCGTCAGTAGTAACATAACGCAGCCCAGTATATGTGTGATTATAATTCACATAAAATCTCTTCCACGTAGCACCTACATTTCCCTGCCCGTTATACAAGGGCGTATAGGGTATCTGCTTACCAATACTACCATCGCCCGGCAGATAGCTTGAAGTTGTAGTAGCTAACGTATATGCACCATTTACTGACATGTGTAGCACAAGGTCTTTACGCACTATATAAGTAAGCTTATTCTCTGTTTGCAATCCCCGGCTGTGCACGGTTGCAATATTGTGCGGTGTCCATATGGCACCGCCAAACCAGGCAATCCAGTCGTTTATGACACGGTTATATACACTCAGGCTATGTGTCACCACACATTTTCTTTGCAACCTTGCATTAACGAAACTATTATTTTTATCATGCAGGTATTCGCGTTTTAAAGTGTATGAGCCTGTTGAGAGTGTATATCCTATATCCTCATTCCAACCGCGCTCCGGTTTCAGAGAAGGATTGCCACCCGGTATGTAATACAGCTCGTTGAGCGTAGGCACACGATAGGTGCGCTGCACATTGGCACGCACATGCAGGAACCTGTTCACTGCATACCCGGCATTCACACCAGGCAGCAGGTAGCTTATGTTATTTACTGCCTCTCCCCTGCCATTTACCGATACATTCAGTTTATCATGCAAACCTGTATATAAATATGCTGCCGCCAGTGCAAAACGGTTTTGCGTATACCTGTCTCCAGCCGTTATCATTTCTATCCATGAAATATATACCGGAGTAAACACCAGCAGTTTGTGATGCTCATTGAATCGGTGGTCAACACCCGCCTCGGCATATACCTGCCCGGTATAGTTCTTCGAGTTCACCAGCACGGTTGTGTCCCTGTACCAGACAAAATCGCGGATATACGCCAGTTTAGCATAGGTTTTCGTTTTTTCACCTGTGCGTTTCCATTCCAGCATGGTCCTGATAGATTCATCCCGCTGGTTCTTCAGCGATACCGACTCGAACAAAGCAGGTGGTATCTCCCTGTAATATTGCTGGTACCACACCCTACCCGTAAGCGTACTCCTGTCATTGAGTTGATAGCCCGCCTGTATCAGTCCCACTCCACTCTGCAACTGCGCATTCTTCATGTGCTGCTCTTTGCCTGCAATATCCATGTAGGTAAAATCATTAGTGGCAGTCTGCCCGAATATGTTAGCGCTCAGCACAAAACGTTTAGTTGATAAAGCAGACTTCAACCCCACCTGGTAATGCCCATAGCTGGCTGCCACTGCCGATACTGAATGTACGAAACTGCCGCTGTCATCATAATCCGGCAGGTCATTCTCTACCAGCAAGGCACCACCCACATTACCACTGCCCCATAGCGCAGACGAGCTGCCATATACCACATTCACCTTATTCATAAGCGCAACAGGCAATAACGATACGTCAGCTATACCCAGTGCGGCATTTTGCAAGGGTATTCCGTTCCAGTACACCTGCGACTGCGCAGCCGATGCTCCGCGAAAATTGAGCGTAGCCACATTATTCAGCCCGTACGACTTGACGAATACCGGCACCTGCTGAGACAATAGGTTGGCCATGCTCTGAAAACGGTATTGTTCCAGCATTGTACTATCTATGGTTATGATATTCTGGCCCGGTGAATAGGTGTTCAGCCGTTCATCATTAGCTACTTTCTCCTTCGCTTTCCTTGCCCTGATCTTTACTTCTTTCAGCGTATCGGTAACCTGCGCACCAACATGCGCAAAAGAGAACAGCATCGCTATCAGCAATGCCGTTCTTATAAAGTGGTTGTTCAATACTATCTTACTGTCTGTCATCAAAGTAAAAATATCCCGGGCCTATGCCCACATCAAAAACCCGCTTCCGTTCACCATTACTGTTATATACAGTCACCGAACCTTTCTGCATGAACCCTTTGGGGTCACCTACGTATATATCATCAGTAACAGGGTCAACAGCCAATGCCCAAAAGTACTGAAACTTCTGTGCAGGTATCATTGGCGTAACAGGCAATGTTCCGTTATTCACGTTCATCCTGAATATACCATTATAGCCGCTTTTACCCTGGTAGTCCACACCTATGAACAACAACTCATCTTTAGCATTGTTGAAAGTTGGCTTAATGACATCCTGCAACTCATTGAAAATAAAGGAATCAATAATATCGGCACCACCCGGCACTAATTTGGTCAATGCAGCACGCCTGCCTTTTTCTACATTGCCAGATAACACCCATACAAAACCGTATTTGTCCGTCAGTGCATGTTGTGGTGCATATCCCGCTATTGAGTAGCTATCCACCAGCTCGTCGGTAATATTATTTACAATGTACACCTTATTACAGGCAGTGTCCCAATTACAGATGTAAGTACGTACACCCAGCGACATCATGCCTTCAGGATTCCTGGCAGGCATATCTATCGTACCCATAATTTTACCTGCCTTTGGGTTGATCACGTACACCTTATTGCCATACAAGCTGCTCACATAAGCTTTTTCTGAATTAAGCTTCAGAATATACCGTGGCTTGGGAATGCTCAATTCTCCTTTATATTTTCTTGTATTGGCATCCAGTATCAATACCTTATCAGAATTGTTGATGCAGAGAAAAAGTTGGTCATCAATACGTTCCATGCTCTGAAACACATCACCCAACAGGCTGCCGTTCACATTCAGGTACACGTTCTCATAAGTAATGAGTGTAGACTGGTCCTGCATGTACAACGATGCATTGCCGTTGCCGAATGCTCCCTCACAGGCTATATACACATTGCGTTCATTACCTGCTACAGGCGGCGTTTCACCTATTGTCGTTGAAGGGCTGCCTGTTTTCGCCTCCTTATGACAGGCGGAAGCAAACAGGCATATACTGACGCCTAGTATTTTGTAAAACGTTCTACCCATTGGTTGCCGTTTGCATCGTTCAATATTAGGTAATATATCCCTGTGGTTAAATGACCAATGTCAACTTTTGCATGTTGGCCATTCATTGGCAACTGTATCACTGCGACACCTGTAACAGTTGTTACTGTCATATTTTTCAACTGCATTTCGCAATCAACATGCAATACATCAATTGCGGGGTTGGGATATATCCTGTAATTCGTTGCTACATCATCAATACCTGCAGGCCACCAACCCGGTATACTCAATGCAGCCACGGCATCCAGGTCAAAACCTCCCGAAGGTATCTCCGTAGGATATGGGTCGTTTATCTTATTACCTGCGGTATCTGTCGTACCATGGCTACCAAGGTCACCTATTACGTCAACTATCCTTACATGTGTTATATGGTCTATATCCAGATCCGGCGAACCTTTCAGTTCTTCCAGGTCGAAAGGCGTACCATAACCGGCCCTGTATTTACCTGCCAGGTTATTTACCTTGCGGGCATTCATATACACTCCTGCCATGGGCACCTGTGGCGTATCAGTCAACGAGGAAGCTGCAAAGCGTGTGTAGTTCACCCCGTCTGAGCTCACCTCTACAAAGGCCAGTTCCAGGAATGCTTCTTCAGGATCGGCACCATTCACAAAACCATTTTCAAACACGGCGAAGTCAGGGCCGGGGCCATTGTATAATGCTCCGGAAAAAGTAACAACTGCTACTCCACTATCACCCAGGCTCACCACCACGTTGTCCGACTTGCCAATACCATTTCCGGGGTCGCCCAGCGTCACCTGTCCTTTCGATTTATCGGCAATATTCAGCCAGCCTCGCTCTACGGTGCAGGTCTTTGCCCATGCTACAATGCGCGTATCATCCTTGCCGATAGCATCACTGCCGGCAACACCTGCCTGTGGTGCGTATTGTGCCAGCGCAGGCATAGTGCAGCAAACCATACATAAAAGAACAAATTGCCTCATAGTTATTGTTTTACAAAGCGTGAAACAGCCGTTCCATTATCGCCCGAGAGTCTGATGAAATATACACCAGGTACATAGTTGCCTGTATGCACAACAATAGTATCCGTAGCCGAAAAATGCTCTATCATCCTGCCCGACATATCCAGCACTGTAATATCCTTTATAGCTTTGTCCTGCAACTCAATATACAACTTATCGCTGGCAGGGTTCGGATACACTTTGGCTACGTACACCCCGGGTGTATTCCCTACTGAAGATGTCTCAAAGGTCTCAAAATTATCCATACAGAAGAAGGCAGGATTGTTCATACCAAAGCCTCCTGCCGTGTCTGTAGAGCTAAGCGAGAAGCTCAGGCTATCCACTTCTTCAAGCGGCAACAGGTTTACCCACTCCCATGTTTTTATGATGTAATCTTTCGTACTGTCTGCATCCCTGTAATCCGCCAGGTAAAAATCTATGCTATCGGTCTTCGGCATGCCGTTCAGGTAACCCTTTATTGTTACTTTGAACCAATCAGGATCAGTGTTCGGTGTCCCCCCGAACTTCTTACTGAAACCACCACCTTTCATTTCGGCGTAGCCATAAGCAGTATTAGTGATGTAAAAACCTTTTACAGGCTGACCTGCTGCTTTGCCTTTCAGTTTAATGCCTATCGCATCGTATGCAGATGCTAATAAGTATTGGCTGCTACCATTATAACCTATACCTGTTTTAGCAGAATAGATATTATTGTAAGTTCCATTCGCACTGTCGGTCATGTTCGAATAAGCAAAACCTTTGCTCAATCCGCTGTAACCGGCGGTGTCATACACACATTCAAAATGTGCCAACCCGTCGTCGAAGCCCACGTCGTTGCCGGGATTAGAATAGTTAACATAGAAAGTGTCTGTACCTGCCAGGGTAAGCGTGTCAAAAGTAGCAACGGTTTGTGCTTCAACCATTGTGGTGCCCAGTGCCAGGGCGGTTGCGAAAGTCAAGATTTTGCGCATAAATGTTAATTAAAAAAGTTAAACAATTACGCAGCCAAGGAAAAATTCAGATACAGAAAAAGACAATGATGGTGTCTTGTTCTTACCTGTGCTTTTGATCCCGAAAGCAGCGATAAGTAAATATGTACCAAGGCAGGTCTTCTGACTTACTTCATCTTTTGTGGCCTTCCCGTTCGTTTTTAGAACAGTGGCTTGAGGGTACAAAAGATACTAATGAAGCTTACAGCATCGGGTAATGTCCGGGATTTACACCCGGTTCCCTTTTCATCCCACATATAGTGAGAACCTTAGCACTGCAAAAGTAATGGTAAATTCTATATCGCAAAATGTTTTTTCGTCACGCTACAGACTTTATGCCAGCAAACGCTGTCTCATGGCTTCATACAACACCATACCCGTAGCTACCGATACATTCAGCGAGTCGAAACCTGTAGTCATGGGTATATGTATAAGTTGGTCAGCACGTTTCAACACATCCTTACTGATACCTGTATCTTCCGCCCCCATTACTATACAGGAGGGTACCGAAAAGTCGGCTTCATATACAGGAACACTACCTTTCATTTGCGTACCCAGCACCTGTAACCCATTCAGTCGTAAGATGTCTATTGCCTGCTGTACAGAAGGAATACGGCACAACAATATTTTTGTCAATGCTCCGGCTGATGTCTTTATGGCTTCTTCAGTAAGCGATGCAGATGAAGAGGTGGGCAATATGAGTCCCTGCGCACCGCAACACAAAGCGGTACGGGCAATGGCACCCACATTACGCACATCGGTCACACCATCCAACAATACGAACAGCGGAACTTCTCCATTCTCCACCACGTATGATATGGCATCCTGCAGTTCTGTATAGTTCAGCAGGCTGGTCCACGCTACTACGCCCTGGTGCATGCTACGGGTCATACTGTTCAGCTTCTCTTCAGGTACCTGGCTCAGTGGAATGTTCTTTTCTCTTGCCAGCTTTTTGATTGTGCTTATCTCCTCGCCCGTAGCCGTACGTAGCAGGAATATCTTTTCTACGGCAGTGCCTTGTTTCAGGGCCTCAATAAGTGGCTTGCGGCCTATCAATAATGGGAGATTATTAGTACGTTTCACCTGGCAAAGGTAATCTATTCTTTATTTGTCGGGCTTGTTTCTGCCGGGGCATTTCCTGTTGCATATTCAGACAGGCAGTCCGGGCACAGGCAGTTATCATAGGTACTTTTCAGGTGTTGTAATGTATCTATAGGCACAGTGTATTGCTCACACCAGCACCCCGCTATTGGTGCGGTACATGCAAAAGGTGTATTGCATTTGCTGCATTGCTTGGTTGCCATGCAGCGAATTTACACATAAAACAACGAGCGGCAAGTAACCCTGCCGCTCGCTGACACTAAAACCAAACCACACTATTCTGTCTTGCAATAATATGCATCCATGCAGCAATAGTCGCCAAAGGCTGTACCAGCCATCGTGTAAGGCTGCATGTAAAATTTGTTATTTACATAGTCAAGGGTTACATCGGCTGTGCGCAGGAACTTGGCACCTAACTTAGAGTTATCGTCGCTTGAAGTATACGCGATCACATTATGGAAAACAAAGCCCCCAACAGTATACCTTGGTATCAGCACCTTATATTTTTCAGTCGGCTTCTCTACTCCCATCATACCATACATAGCTTTGTCCTTTTCAACCCCCATTACGTTTACATCATCGTGCTGGCTGAACATAGAGAACTTAACTGAAGCCAGATCGTAAAAACCTGAAAAACCGGTATCAAACAACAATTCTTCTGTAATATCATCCCCAAGATGCACTTTGATCACAGGTGAGCTTTGCATGTCCTTATCTGTTGACATATATTCAGCATAAGCATGCTCAAGGTTCAGTAGTTCAATATTGTCGGTAAAGGTTATGGTTTTGTCTTTTACAGAAATACGTACGATCATATGACGCAAAAAGTTGCTGCCTATTATGCCGTCTATATCCAGGTGCCTGAATATGGGATTCTTATTGCTGACTACTAACGCAGGTACATCCTTAACAGACATCCCGCCTATATTGAGCTCATCAACGCTGATAGCGGTAAAGGAATCACTATTGCCATTTATATCGCTGGCTCCCAGCCTGGCAAAAAATCCAAAATCGAACTGTTTTTGTAAAGAAGAGGAAATGGCGGTAGGTGCGCCTGTATCCAGTAGAAATTTCTTTGGGTGACCGTTCAGGGATACATTAAGGATGATCAGGTCATTCTGTGTTTCGAAAGGTACACTAACGTAAAAACCTTTGTTATTTACATATCCCTTATTCAGGGTAAAATCGTTGGCTAACAGTACCAGTGGGACTACCAGGTTAACGAATAATATGGCCAATGCTTTCTTCATACTTCCTCTCGGTTGTGTTTTTTATTTAATCGCTTTTAGTAAAGTTACAATTAATTCATCAAAACTTAACAATTAGGTAATATTAAATTTTTAAAGACAAAAAAAAGCGAACCATATGGTTCGCTTTCAGTGATTTATAAATTATATTTTACTATGCCATGTTATGAAAAACGCGTTGAACGTCGTCGTCCTGCTCTAATCTTTCTATTAATTTGTCCACATCTTCGGCCTGTTCATCGGTCACATCAACCGTATTCAGCGGCAACCACTCCAATTCACCTGATTTTGTCTCTAAACCCTTCTCTTCCAACGCTTTCTGAAGATTACCAAAATCACTGAAACCACATCTTAACACCAGGTTACCTTCACTATCCTCGCCCATCTCTTCCAAACCTGCGTCTATTAGTTCGAGTTCCAGTTCTTCCTGGTCTACTCCCGCGGCATCAAGCTTAAACACCCCAACATGCTTGAACATAAAACCTACTGAACCACTGTTACCCAGGTTACCGCCACCCTTATTGAAATGAGAGCGAACATTGGCAACTGTACGGGTAGTATTATCAGTAGCAGTTTCTACGAGCAAGGCAACGCCATGAGGTGCATATCCTTCATACAAAACCTCTTCATAGTTACTATGATCCTTACCAAGCGCATTTTTTATAGCTCCCTCAATACGATCCTTAGGCATATTTACAGACTTGGCATTCTGTATGATACGCCTCAAAGCAGAGTTACTATCAGGATCAGGACCTGCGGCCTTTACAGCTATGGCAATTTCTTTACCTATTCTTGTAAATTGTTTGGCCATCCGGTCGTACCGGGCAAACATCTTGGATTTACGTACTTCAAATATCCGACCCATTTATTGCTGGTTTTAATAGGGCGCAAAAATAAGGATTGTTTTTTGCAGATGGAACAGAAATTACAGATATATGTCCTGTATGATATCAGAACCTGACAATAAGGTAAAATACCATAGGCAGGTTAAAAACACCTTCCTTCAGCTTGTTGTCCAGCTCTGTGGTTGAGGTTTCAAACTTCGGGGTACCTATGCCGTTACTCACCCTGCGCGTTATCTCTATCTTTTGCTTGTATTTGCCGGTGCGGTAGTAAAAACTGGCCTCGGAACCTATTAACACATGCGACGAAATACGATATCGTAACCAACCCATTGCTCCGCCACCCTGTGTGGTTGTTTGCGATGCAAGATCCGTCCTGGTTGAGTCAAACGAACGAACGGAGGTTTTGGAATAACTGATATCACTGCTGTATACCCCGTCAAGACCGGCGCCTGCTGTCCACCTGTCAGAAAGACGAAATGATTTTTCTAAACCTAAACGGGCATTGATCTTATTAACGTTATTTTCCCTGATGGTAATACCATCATCGTCTTTGAATGTATTGAATTCGGGGCCCAGGCCTAAACGAACACCCCAACCTGATTTTGCCAGGTTCAATGAGTACATCAACAGGTATGGGTTGTTCAGCGAACTACCGGTACCGTTAAAGTTGAAGACCTGCCTCACCAGCTCGTTCATCTGTACACCTACCTGGTGTTCAAATAATTTTGTCCTGGGCTTTACAGGCTCTATATCATCCTGTGCTAACGATACGCTGCTGAAAGTGCATAATAATCCTGCTACAAATACTGTTATTTGTTTCTTCATACTTAAGTTGTGGGTATTATTTAATCTTAAATGGGTTTGAATATTTCGGATTTGTTGTAATACTGTGATCTGTCAAAGTATTCAGGAATGCGATCAATGCTTTACGGTCATCGGTAGAAATGTTCATCCTCATCGGATGTCCGTCTTGATCCCTCAGGCGATCATCCAGGTTAGGATTATCCTTGATACCCTTACTATAATGTTCCAATACGCTATCCAGAGTACTGAACCTGCCATCGTGCATATAAGGTGCTGTGAGTGCTACATTAGTCAGTTTCGGGATCACAAAATCTCCATCCTGTTGTGGATTTAAAGTAATGGCGCCTACTCCTTTGTCTTTTGACACCGCATCCAGTCCTATATTATTCCTCGGGCGCTCACCACCGTAATTACCATCCGGAATATGGCAACTTGCGCAGTTATACTTATCATTGAACAATTGCATCCCTATCTGTTCCTGTGCTGTCAGCTCGGCTTCGCCTCGCTCAAACTGAACGAAACGAGAATTATCTGCACTCAACGCCATCATAAAATAAGAGATGGATTCTTTTATCATATCCAGGGTCAACTCATCTGTATGGTAGGCATCCTGTACCAAACCTTTATAATATGGCAATGAATTTAGCTTAGCAGGTAAGTCGTTAATATCTGCCATCCCCATTTCCACATGGTTAGCAACAGGTCGTATTACAAGTGCTTCCAGGTTATTTTCCCTTCCATCCCAGAACAGGGATTGTGTATTTGAGACGAGTTTAAACTTAGGGTCGGAAATAATACCAAGGTTCTTCCCCAGGTTCTGAATTGGAGGGGTATTCCTACCGGTCATACGTCCTTCAAATCCCATACTGAATGAGGCATTATCAGCAAATGCATATGCCTGTTTGTGGCAACTTCCGCAAGAAATTGCGTTATTCAAAGATAGATGCCCATCGTAAAACAAAACACGGCCTAGTATTGCCATCTTATCCAATTCTGATGGATAAGGTATATTAAGGCCACCGCCTATGAAGCCTCCGCCAAAATTTTTCGAATCAAAATAATGCCCTGTGGTATCTGAAAGGTCAAGGTATACTTCTGCATTGGGTTTCGATGTAGCCGATTGTTTATTCTTATTACATGCTATTACCAACACAGTTGCAAGCAAAGCAAGGGAAACGGTTATCTTTTTCATAGGGAGCAGTTTTGTGTATTAAATATAACCATAAAAACACACAAATATTATGCCATGTGTTAAAATTTTACAAATACAAGAAAATGACAAATATGAGATTGGTAAATTACTAACCAAAGGTTACAACTCTGACACCTGTCTAATAAAATCGAAAAGGTTTATGCTTATTTTTACTGGAAATAAGAACGATGACTCCTAAGCTGACAAAACTAAGCAAGACCTTATCTCATGCCTTACGACATGCTCCCGGAGAGTATGGACTTAAACTGGATGCAGAAGGCTGGGTAAACGTAGACGACCTGCTCCGGGCTTTAGCTGACAAGGGCTGGCCAAATGTATTAAAAGATCATATTGACAGTATTATACAAGTACCCGGAAAGAAACGATTCCAAATAGTAGGAGAAAGAATAAGAGCAATGTACGGCCATTCTGTAGATGAGCAGATACAAAAGGTCAGACAAGCTCCACCTGACATACTATATCACGGCACAAAAGCAGAATTTATTGAAAGCATATGCCAAAAGGGGCTGCAACCAATGCAAAGGCAATATGTACACTTGTCAATAGATGAGCATAACGCCATAGTTGTTGCATCCCGCAGAAAAGGCCGGAACAAAATACTGATTATAAAAGCGGCAAGTGCATATAAGTCCGGCATCAACTTCTATGCTGAAGAAAACGGCATATGGCTATCTGACGCAATATCACCCCAATTCATAGAACTATAAACTATGCTAAATGGAATACCCCAGTCTATTAAAAAGAGTACAGGCAACATTTGTAGATCAGATCATAGCCTTTATACTTATTATGTTATTCTTCGTTATCGCAAACAATATCAATGAAGACTCAATCCCACTTAAGATCGTAGCTTTCTTTTTAGGGATATCATATGAACCCATCATGATATTGCGTTCACGCACCATCGGCCAGCGATTAACAGGCACAAAAGTAGAATGGGTGACAGAAAATTTCCCGTTCAGAATTCTGTCATCCTATATAAGGCTGACGGCAAAAATACTGTTAGGTTGGATATCGCTAATCTCAGTGAGCATCAACAAACACAAGCGCGCTATACACGATATCGTTGCTGGAACGGTGGTAGTAATTTGCTAACGACATAAGAGCACAAACATCATGGCATCTGGAAACGAACCAACATTTTATTATTTTTCGAAAAAAACTACTATTGAAGCCAATAACCCGAACACAAAATCGCAAAAAAACAATGAGAGGCATAATATGCCGCCTCTTTATCGTCATTAGTCTATATTCAACACAGACACATGCCCAGCGACACACGCCGGGCGACACAATTAGCCGATCATATACCGCAGAACTTATCAAAACCTATCCGCTGCAGAATGACCTTTTTATAGAAGGCCTCAAAGAAGAAACAAATGACAGGAAGGCGCTTAAACACTATGAAGCTACCTACAAAGTGCTTTTTAAGACTCTTAATGAAGATATCGTGGATGGCAAAATGGTCGATATCCCCGAGATATCTTCAGCGACTACTGCAATACTACAGGAACTAAAAGCTAAAAACCCGGCAATTCCCCGAAAATTGCAGGTGGTTCTGGTCCGCGATAATTATCCTAATGCTCACACTATCGGTGACAATATCATTTTCGTCAACACAGGGTTGCTCTATTGTCTTGAAAGCGAAGACCAGGTGGCCGGTATCCTGGCACATGAAATAGGCCACCAGGTATTAAAGCACAGCATCAAAGCATTGGCCTTCTATTTTGAAAAAGACAAACATGACGTAGAAAATGTACGCGCTGTAAGGCAAAAGGACGTAAAGAAAACAGACTATGCAATTCAACTATTGAAAAGCTCAATTTATAAAGAAGGAGAAGTAGCACGGCAACATGAAATGGAGGCAGACTCATTCGGTTATATCTTGATAAGAAACACAGCGTACAAGAAGACTGCATTTATTGAAGCCCTGGAAGTCATCGACAGGTTCGACTCTTTAGCCAAAGACACACTTGCGATAGAAACATATAAACGCGTTTTCGGGATACCCGGTCAACCTTTTAACGACAAGTGGCTACACACAGAAGACTTTTCTGCATACAACTATGGATCATATATTCCTAAGTTCAACAGGGATTCATTATCAACCCACCCCAAAAGTGCAGAACGTATACAGCACCTGAAAAACACCTTCCCTGAATTAGCTGACAATAGCCAGACAAATAAGCTACAGACCAGGATATTTAGTAATGCAAAACGTATTGCAGAATTAGAGCTTATTCCCAACCTGTATCATAACGAGCAATATGGCAAAGCATTATATACTACGCTAATACACCTGCAAAACTCGCCGGGAGACACCTTCTACAAACAGTGGCTATCTGTGAACCTTCAAAAAATATATGTGGCCAGGAGAGATTATCAATTGAACAAGCACCTTGACAGGGTTGCGCCTGATGACCATGACGAAAGCTATATTCGCTTCCTGAACTTAATGTGGAACATGAGTCTAAATGAGTTGCAAAAGATTGCTACATACTACCAGAGTCACGATTAGCTGAGACCTTAGTAGTTCAGCCTTTCTAACCTAACCTGGTTATATTTGTCTTTCTTATTTATCTCCTGCAAAAGGATGAAACCCTCCTTGGCTATATAAGGGAAGATCAGAAATTTTTCTTTAGCTGAGATAGGTATCATTTCCTGCTTAAACTTGCTGTCGATGAACGTATTGATATATAAATTCCAGTTTTTGTCCTTGGTTTCCTCGTTCTGCTGATAGTCCCTGTAAAAAAACACAAGATCATTGCCATCGTTCAGGTATTGAGAAAACAGATAATCGGAATTATACCATTTCGTTTTCTCTTTTTCCAGGACAGTAACACTCTTAATATTAAAGGCACTGTCTGTATTTACGTACACAATATCGGTGGTTTTCACTCCCCTGTATTCACTTGCAGGTCTGTATTTTTCAAATAATATACCTACACTTCCGTCTTTCATAAAAAAAAGGTCTCTTGGATCAAGCATATATCCCTTCTCAACAAAACCAGTTGCATTTATCTTAGGTATATGTGCTTTAAAGTCGTTACCGTAGGACAAGACTTTAAGTTCAACATTGAAAGTATTCCTGTCGATAACCAATCGCGTGATACCTGTTGTATACAAAGCATTACTGGTTCTGCCTACAATAACTATTTTGTCATCAAACGACTTATCATTATCCAGGTAACCGTAGCTATATGTAGGGAAACTCAATATTTCGGACAGCAGTTCGGCAGAATCAGCAATTTGTTTTTTATGCACCTCTTTACCTGTTTTCATATCCAATACCAGTAAAGAATATGTATCTGGTTTTTTATACACGGTCACGGGAGTTCCGTAATCTTTATCAAACTCAACTTTTGCATGGTTTTTTAGTAGTGCGTAGTAATATTTTTCGTCTTTTTCAAGAGCATACAATACCTGCCATTGCTTCTTCGTGGCCGTTTCATTATAGCTGTAACGCCACATTTCTTTTTTATTTTCATCATACCTCATCAGGTGGCTGTTTTGTACATATCCACGGTAGGCATCATATTCATGCACCAGGTATCCGCCTTCTTTTATCTCAGCAACTGTAGAGATATAATTAAAGCTGTTCTGCTTCTTCTCCGTCCTGAATTCTTTTCTTTTGTCCCTCCATGTATCGTTCTGTTCAAGTTCATTAAATACCCCATGGTCATAATCGTAAAACACTTTTCTTTTTACAGAGTTGTCTTTCAGATCAATAACCATAGACGACGGTGTAAACATATCGTTGGGCTTAACAAGGCTGTAATCTACACTACTTGGCTTCAACACTATTGCCCCATCAAAATTGATATAACCATAGTAGTCACCTGCTGTGATGTCTCCCTCAAAAGTATTATTAGCGAAGGGGTTCAGGTTTTTATCCAACAGAACATATTCGAATTTCTTGGTTTTATCTCCGGTTTTTCCGTAGTCGTATATCGAGATATAACCAAACAGGCTCTCATCTTCATCAAAAAGTGCATTCATCCCCAGAAAATCACCTTTAGCTAAAGATATCAGATCGCGGGTTTGAGCATAACCATTGACAAACAACAGGAGGAGAACAGGTAATAATATTTTTTTCATCAATGTATAGAATTAACCAGTCGTATATCGGGATATATTTCCAGGATACCCCAATGCGATGCAAAATAATATTATTTAGCAAATACTGGAAAGCTAAAATCAAGCTTGTACAGTCTACCACTTCAATACGATATATTTGCAGCCATGAAACAACAACTGTTGAAAAGATTCAGGCAGATAGCCGTACTCGAGGGGATATCTTACTTAGTACTATTATTCATAGCTATGCCCATGAAATACTTAGGAGGCATGCCCGAAGCTGTACAATATACTGGCTGGGCGCATGGGGTATTATTCATATTGTATGCAGTATTCCTGGTGCAGACATGGCAGGCATATAGCTGGAGTTTCAAAAAAGCCACGTTTATCTTTGCAGCATCCTTGTTGCCTTTTGCCCCCTTCTATGTAGACCGTAAGTTGAAACATGAAGCTTGACGACTACTGTTTAGCCACGTAGATCGCATACTTCTCTTCAAAAAAAGGCTCGTCAAAAATATCGTGTACACTCCACGCCTCCGCGGTAAGTCCCGATTCCTCTATCTCCGTTTCAAGGTTACCCCCTTTCAGGCATATCAACCCGTTCAGCAACTCATCAGACCTTTGTCCTTTTACAAGGAAAGGAGCTACCCACTTCCACAAGTCGCCCAGCGGAGCCACGGCACGTGATACGGCAAAATCAAACTTCCTGCCCTTCAGTTCCTCTACCCTGCTGTGCACACCGGTTACATTTTTCAGCCCGATCTTCTCTGCTACATCATTCACCACCTTTATTTTTTTACCTATACTGTCCACCAGCAGAAACTCCACATCAGGAAAGAATATAGCCAATGGTATACCCGGAAAACCACCACCGGTGCCAATATCCACAACACGTGTACCGGGATGGAAATTGCACAACACAGCAATAGCCAGTGAGTGAAGGATATGTTTTTCGTAAAGTGAATCTATATCCTTGCGCGATATCAGGTTAATTTTATCATTCCAGTCTCGGTAAAGTGCATCCAGTGCACTGAACTGTTCTTCCTGTTTAGCTGTAAAATCTCCGAAGTATTTATGGATTATGTCCACTGTTGCTTGTTTTTCCAGATTATGTATGGCAAAAACGCAAAGTTATACATCAACCAGCCAAAATCGAACAGCGGGAAGAAACGGATGAGTTTTTTTTCATTCAGCACGCATGCCGCACGCTGCCACACCAGCCAGTATATCACATTACGCATCATCATAATCGCCAGAGCCTCGCCCCATAGCGGGGTGAACAACAGTACGATAAATGACAGCCACACAAATGCATGCGACAAGCCATATTTTGCCAGCAGGGTCTTAACAGTGAACTTATAATACTTACCTGTTGACAGATGCCTGCGCTTTTGCCTGGCCCACGACGACCAGGTGGGCCGGGCACTGGTAGTTGTAAAGGCTGATGGGTGAAAAACAACAGCAACGTTATCCTTACTACCTGCTGCACCAATGAGCAGGTCATCATCGCCCGAAGGCAACTTAGCCCACCGGCGCGAAGCAATAGCCTTATTGTATGCGGCACGTGTACAGGCAAGGTTGCGTCCAACAGCCATATAAGGTATACCCGCCTTTGCATAGGTACTGTATTGTAAAAAGGTGTGTACTGTTTCCCAACGGGTGAAAGTATTCAGCAGCGTAGGTTCCGTTTTATATTGCCCGTAACCGGCCACAGCCTCTTTCCCTTCTTTGAAAGGCTGCACCATCAGCGACAGCCATAGTGGACCGGCAGGCTGGCAATCAGCATCCGTCATCAAAAATATATCGTTCTTCGCTGCCGCAACAGCCCTGGCCTGCGCATGTTTTTTCCCCGGCAGTTTTCTTTCTTCATCTGCCTGTATGGTCACTACTACCAGGTTGCCATACATTTTTTGCATCTCATTCAGCACCTTTTTGGTATCATCGGTAGAGGCATCGTCGGCAACTACTACTTCAAAATGTGTATTACCCGCATCATTCGTGTATCTTTGCGCCAGAATTGCGGGCAGGTTGGCTCGCAGGTTTTCTGCTTCGTTCTTAGCACATATAATTACTGATACAGGCTCGCCCTGCGCATAATTGTATTTTTTTGCCGGCGGGGTAAAGATGCGTATGAAGAAATACAACACGAATATGAGTTGTATAGCTACACAAAGCAAAAAGAACAGAAATGCGGCATTGGTGAACATATAACAAAGAAACGGAAAGAATTACTACTTTAAAACTATTATGTTTTAACACTGTATTGTGTTTATATCATAGATTTTTGCCAGTCAATAATGGAATTTAAACTTTCAGCGAATGACCCGGGGTCGAAAGCAAGAGCAGGCGTAATTACGACTGCACATGGTAGCATTGACACTCCTATATTCATGCCGGTAGGCACAGTAGGTACGGTAAAAGCCGTTACACAGCAGCAGCTTTCAGAACAGGTACAGGCGCAGATCATCCTGGGCAATACCTACCACCTGTACCTGCGCCCCGGCACAGGTATACTGGAAAGAGCCGGTGGGTTGCATAAGTTCATGGGCTGGGACAAACCGATACTCACAGACAGCGGCGGCTACCAGGTATTCTCGCTGGCTAATAACCGCAAACTGAAAGAAGAGGGGGCGCTGTTCCAGTCGCATATAGACGGATCAAGGCACTTATTTACTCCTGAGAATGTAGTAGACATTCAGCGTAGCATAGGTGCAGATATCATCATGGCTTTTGACGAATGTCCTCCCTATCCTTCTGACTACAGCTATGCAAGAAAATCAATGGAACTGACCCACCGCTGGCTGGCACGCTGCGTACAACATATGAATGATACAGAACCTAAATATGGTTACAACCAGAGCCTTTTCCCTATTGTCCAGGGCAGTACTTATAAAGACCTGCGACAAGCTTCATCAGAGTTCATAGCCTCAATGGATTGTGACGGTAACGCTATCGGCGGACTGTCGGTAGGCGAGCCTGAAGAGATGATGTATGAAATGTGCGCGCATTGCTGCGAATTCCTGCCTGAAGACAAGCCACGCTACCTGATGGGTGTAGGCACCCCATGGAATATACTGGAGAACATTTCTCTGGGCATTGATATGTTCGACTGTGTGATGCCGACACGCAATGCACGCAATGGCATGCTGTTCACCAGCAAAGGGGTCATCAACATAAAGAACAAGAAGTGGGAAGATGATTTTTCTGTTATTGACGATGGTATTGAATGCCTTACTAGTAATTACTATACAAAGGCTTACCTAAGGCATTTGTTCGTAGGTAATGAGCTGCTCGCATTGCAGGTGGCCAGTATTCACAACCTGTCTTTCTACCTGCATTTGGTAAAGCAAGCCCGCCACCATATTTTACAGGGAGATTTTGCAGCATGGAAAAGCGAAATGATCCCGGTATTAAAACAAAGACTGTAACATATTGATGAAAAGGCTGGACCTGTATATTATTAAAAAATTCCTTGGTACGTTCTTCTACGCTATCATGATACTGGCTGTCATAGCCTGTGTCATTGACTATTCTGAAAAAGTAGAGGATTTTGTAAAAAAGGATGTACCAACGAATGAGATACTTAACTACTTCAGCAATTTCGTACCGCACATCACCGCTCTTCTTTTCCCTTTATTCATCTTTATAGCTACTATCTTCTTTACCTCTAAAATGGCATATAAATCTGAGATAATAGCCATACTTGCTTCGGGTGTGTCCTTTCAACGTATGCTCCGGCCTTTTATTATTGCCGGTAGTTTTCTGTGCCTCATCTCTCTTATTGCCAACCACTATATAGTACCCGCAGCCAATAAAGAACGTATAGCTTTCGAAGATAAGTACCTGCACTATAATGCACAGTCGTCAGACAAGAATGTACACTTGCGATTGCGGGAAAACCTGTATGTCTTTATCCAGAACTATGACTACTCGTCTAACTTCGGTTACCGCTTCACTGCAGAGACAATAGAAGGCACTCACCTGAAAGAGAAAATAATGGCCGACCGTGTGAGCTACGACTCCGTTAACAGGGTATGGAAGCTATACAGCGTTAAGATACGGACCAACGACAGCCTGAACGAAACCTTTGAACAGCGCGCTGAAATGGAAAAGAAATTTCCTTTCACCCCTCATGACCTTGACGAGGACGAAGCGATCAAAGATGCCCTGACAACACCGGAGCTGAACAAGTATATTGCCCGCGAAAAACTAAGAGGTAGAGAAACACTTAACTTTTTTTATGTAGAAAAGTACCGCCGCACAGCACAGCCTTTTGCGGGGCTGATATTAACCATAATCGGTGCATGCATAGCCAGCCGCAAGGTCAGGGGAGGAAGCGGCCTGCACCTGGCCTTAGGTATTGTTATCAGTGCCATGTATATCATGGCCATGCAGCTGACCAATACTTTTGCTACCAAATCAGGCCTGGATCCTTTGCTGGCGGTATGGATACCGAATATGATATTCGGCCTGCTGGCTGCCTACCTTTTCGCAAGGCAGGTACGATAACATTTCATAGCAACACTATATATAAAATATAACAGTGTTTAGGTACATTTAATGCCTGAATGCCATTTTTAAGAAGGAGGTTATTATGAAGCCACGTAACAATTACGTAAAATTCACCACGATACTGTTCATCATCTATTTACTTTCCCTGGTATTTTGTGGCGTATTCTTCTATTACAGGATACAATTGCTCAATACAGCTATTGACCTTGTTTCTAACAGCAACAGGATCAGGCAAAAAATAAAACAGGTTGAAGCCGATGTGAACAGGTCAGAATCAGCACAAAGAGGTTTTTTGCTCACCGATGACTCGATCTTCCTGGAGCATTGGCAAAAAGCTAATAGTCATGCGCTCAAAGCTATTGATACAATAAAACTCCTGGTAGCTGACAACCCCGACCAGGCTGATCATGCGGCGAGATTACAGGAAATTACCCTGGAAAGACTCGGGCTGCTGAAGAAGACAATGGAAGTAAAAAACTCCTTTATCGACAACCCGGACATGAAAAAGGAATACCTGTTGAGTGGCAAGAAAACAATGGATAGCCTTTTATATGTGAGCAGTTATATGGACAGCATGGAGAATAACCTGCTGGCAGAACGTAAACGATCAAGAGACGATGCCAGGCAATTAACCCCAAAATATGTCTTCGGCATATTATTGTTCTCTGTTTTTATTATCAGTATCTGCTTCTTTGCTATACTACGGTTCTTCAAATAACAGAGAAAGAAGGGGCAATATCGCCCCCGTTATCTCTTCACAAAAAGACCCGATTGTCTCACCCCTTCGGATGAGTAAACCATATGATACATACCAGCCGGAATGTCTTTTATATGCACATCTATATTTATGCCATTGACTGAATATGAAATGTTGGCTTCCCTGCCCATCATATCATATATACGCAGGTCACCCGGCTTATGTTCAAGGCTGAAAGGTGCCGATATATGTACTACGTCAGTGGCAGGATTAGGATAGATACCTAATGCATGACCTGCGGTAATTTCTTCTACAGAAACAAAAGACTTAGGTGGATTATTAAAATTCTTCCAGGCGGTATCAGTTACTTTTTTTATCCCGGTAATATCTATTCCCGGACAGGTGTTTCCGTTACCGGCGGTATCAGTTACCACCAACGCAAAGGCAATGATAACAGAGCCGCCTGAAGATAATGTAAGGTCGTTGGTAGCCATGACAAAGCGCCTGTCACCTACCGGGTTTAATGAAGAGCATTCCGACCATTCAGAAGTATCAGAAGGGTCACCATCATATATATACCGGGCGGCGGTGCCAAAACCTCTGCCTGACGAATTTATTCCGTAGCCGGTAAAATCATTCATCAATTGCTGTCCGTCCCTGAATTTTGAGCGTAAGTAATTATCAAATTCAGCGCTTGTTTGCGGATTACCTGCCGGGGTAATATCATTGTTAAAGGTCATAAAACTGCCTGCAGGTTTTTTTGTACTACCATTATCTCCAGGCATCTGTAAAAATGTGTATCCCGCTACCGGGGGTGCTGAACCGTAGGAGGCCTGGGATTGTCCTGTGCCATCAATTGCATTCCCGTTATATACATAGCCAAGCCTCCTGGCAGAATCAAAGCCTATATAATCATCCCGATAGTAGCCCAGGTCCATATCAGCATTGATCCCCATCCTGAAAGC
The DNA here is from genome assembly GCA_020636495.1 of Chitinophagales bacterium. Lineage (NCBI taxonomy): Bacteria > Pseudomonadati > Bacteroidota > Chitinophagia > Chitinophagales > Chitinophagales bacterium. The sequence continues at coordinate 2,538,008 of JACJXQ010000008.1, forward strand.
TGCATAGTCTGCCGAAGACCTGTTAATAATATCCATCTCGTAATAAACCACATTATCCAGCAGGGTACCTCTCTTATAACCATATGCGCTGGCATGCACCTCTACGCCAAAAGGCTGCGACTGGTTGTTATTATGTGTCGGGCCATTGTCACTGAATACCCACCATAACATCTGGTCTCCTTTTATTTCAGGATAATCTCCCTTTAAAGGATCGTATAAACCATCACTATCTACATCAACAAAAGGTGCCATGGCGGTTGTAATGGTTAACGAAGAATCATAAACACCTTTTGCATATGGGTTCCCTTTGGCCGGCCATTCCAGGATAGCGTCGGGTGTATTATTTATTGTATGTATGGATTGTGCCAGGTAGGTGTTAATATCAAAAAAGTTCACCTTCCATATCTTAGCCCACTTGGTAGATGTTGCCATGTTTAGAGAACCATTCTCAAGGGGTCCCGGCCAGAAATCATTGCCTGTCTGGCGGAAGGTTTGTGCAGAAACATGCAACTGCGCCTGCTGATCAAACCCGGCCATCCATAATGTAGTTGCAGACGAAACACTCACTCCACTACCTGTAGGGAATTCACAATCACTACCCAGGCTAACAGGGTTCCAGTTCAGGTCGCCATGTACCAGTATTGCAGACTTGACATTATTAACGTCTACATATTCTTTGGTCATAAAGGTAGACTGGGCAAAAGCAGTTGTACCATATAATAATATGGTAGATAATGTTGCGTATAAAAAAGGGCGTGCCATAAATTTGTTTTTAGTGGTATATACTATGTTAAAACAAATTTATCGTGCACGTACCATCAGTACAATCGCCAACCTGATTTATGACTAAAAAATGAATTTGTCAGTACAACCGCATGACAAAAAGCTGTTTTTACGACGCCATCAATTCAACACCCCGGTAATAGGTGTTTATTTCGCTGAAAACTGCTTCCAGTTCAGCCGGCGTGTCCAGCGATACCAGTTTGGTACGAAACTCTTTAATATTTGGCAAGCCTTTCAGATAATTGGCATAGTGCCTGCGCATTTCCAGTATACCAAGTCTTTCACCTTTCCACTGTACGGAACCATAAAGGTGTTTGCGACAGGCATCCAGTCGTTCTTCTAGCGTTGGGGGTAACAATGTTTCACCGGTAGCCAGGTAATGTTTTATTTCCCTGAATATCCAGGGATACCCGATCGCTGCACGTCCTATCATTACACCATCTACCCCGTAGCGGGTCTTATATTCCAATGCTTTTTGCGGACTGTCAATATCGCCATTGCCAAATATCGGAATAGAGATGCGGGGATTTTCCTTCACTTTCGCTATCAGTGTCCAGTCAGCTTCACCTTTATACATCTGCACACGTGTGCGGCCATGTATTGATAAAGCGGCTACTCCTATATCCTGCAACCTTTCAGCTACCTCTTCTATATTCTTCGAGTTATCATCCCATCCCAGGCGGGTCTTTACCGTCACGGGCAGGCGGGTTGATTTAATAACAGCCTTTGTCAGGCGTACCATCAGGTCTATATCCTTCAGCACGCCTGCCCCGGCACCCTTACAAACTACTTTCTTCACAGGGCATCCGTAGTTAATATCCACCAGGTCGGGGTTAGTCGTGTCCACAATACTTGCAGCCATGGCCATAGCTTCTTCATCACCACCAAATATCTGTATGCCTATCGGGCGCTCTTCTTCAAAGATATCCAGCTTCTGACGGCTTTTTATGGCATCACGTATCAGCCCCTCCGACGAGATAAACTCAGTGTACATAAGATCCGCACCATGCTCCTTACATACAGCACGGAAAGGAGGATCACTCACATCTTCCATCGGCGCCAGCAACAATGGGAAATCCCCTAATTGTATATTACCTATCTGTACCATTTAGCGGTGCAAAGTTACATTATTCTTTTCTTAGCAATCATTTTAACATTATCTTTGCAATTAATAAATATACACAGAGCTCGTTTTGGGAAAACATCTGCATAAAACATCAGCCGCCGGACTCTTAGTAGCTCTGGGTATTATATACGGCGACATCGGGACCTCTCCCCTATATGTACTGAACGCCATTTGCAACGGTAAGCAGATCACAGAAATGTTGATATTGGGAGGGCTGTCCTGCGTAATATGGACTCTGACCCTGCAAACAACTGTAAAATATGTGCTGCTGACATTACAGGCAGACAACAAAGGGGAAGGAGGTACATTCGCTTTGTTTGCTCAGGTGAGGCGGCATGGCAAGTGGGCGGTATTCCCGGCTATGATTGGTGGAGCAACGTTGCTGGCCGATGGCATGATAACACCACCTATCTCTGTCACATCAGCAATAGAAGGTTTGCAGGCTATTCCGGGCATCGGCACGGTTACCACTCAAACCATCATGACCATTGTTATTATCATTCTTTCGGGGCTTTTCTTTTTTCAGCAGTTTGGCACAGCTTACCTAGGTAAATACTTCGGACCGGTTATGCTTACCTGGTTTCTTATGCTGGCCATTCTTGGCTTAACCAATATCAGCGAATACTGGTATGTGCTCAAGGCTTTCAACCCCTACTATGCAGTTCAGTTGCTTACGGCTTACCCTAAGGGATTCTGGATACTCGGTGCGGTATTCCTCTGCACTACGGGAGCCGAAGCTTTATACTCTGACCTGGGCCATTGTGGCAAAAGCAATATTCGCATATCGTGGATATTCGTAAAGACAGCTTTGATAGCCAACTACCTGGGTCAGGGCGCATGGCTGCTGAAAAATCACAACGGTGTTGTCTGGTCTTCTGCAAATGCCAACCCATTTTTCGACCTGATGCCTGATTCATTTGTCATCATAGGTATCATCATCGCAACACTGGCGGCGATCATCGCCAGCCAGGCTATGATATCCGGCTCATTCACGCTGATAAGCGAAGCGGTTAAACTGAACGTTTGGCCCAAAATGAAGATCAGCTACCCTTCTATTGAGCGTGGCCAATGCTTCATTCCGGGTATCAACCTGTTACTGTTCACAGGTTGCATTACGATTGTACTGTCTTTCCAGAAATCATCGCACATGGAAGCTGCATATGGCCTGGCCATCGCCATATGTATGACCATGACCTCAATACTGTTCTCCTACTACCTGTTTGTAAAGCGTGTAGCCATGATATGGATAGTGGCCTACCTGGCTGTATTCCTCACCATCGAGACCTCGTTCCTGATAGCCAACCTGGAGAAATTTCCGCATGGTGGTTATTTCGCTTTATTGATAGGCGGTATTTTGTTCACTGTCATGTTTGCCTGGTTCAAGGCACGCAAGATCAAGAACAGGTATGTTGAGTTCGTGCGCCTGGACCAATACGTACCTGACCTGCAAGACCTGAGCAACGACAAAACAGTATTAAAATATTCTACCCACCTTGTTTATCTCACCAGCGCCAATAATCCTTATGAGATAGAACACAAAGTAATGTACTCTATCCTGCAGCGCAAACCCAAACGTGCCGATATATACTGGTTTGTTCACGTAGATGTATTAGACGATCCCTACACTATGGAATATGTGGTGCAGACGATAGTACCTAACGAGATCATCCGTGTTGAGTTCAGGTTGGGTTTCAGGGTCGACCATAAAATACACCTGATGTTCAGAAAGGTAGTAGAAGAAATGGTGGCCAACAAAGAGATCAATGTGATAAACCGATACGAATCGCTGAACAAAAGCAATCTTATGGGCGACTTCAGGTTCATTGTTATTGAAAAGTTCCTGTCGCGCGACAATGAGTTACCACTATGGGAAAGACTGGTCATGAAAGCCTACTTCATACTGAAAAAGCTGAGTCTTTCCGAAGAACGTGCATTCGGCCTCGACCAATCAGATGTAACCATCGAAAAATATCCCATCATCGTTTCCCCGGTCACTGATATTCAGTTGAAACGACTGGAAGACGAGGATATCCTTTATAAATAACCCTATCAGATACCCAGGCCAATCTCCTGGTGTAGTGCAGGTATCTCTACATCAAGAAAGCCCTTTCTTACCAGGCGGTCCCTGAAACGTATCTGCACATCATATTCTCCATGTACAAGAAATACTTTCTTCACATCCTCTTTGTGCTGGCAAGACAGCCATTGCGACAGATCTTCATAATCAGCATGCGCACTCATTGAATCTATTATAGCTATCTGCGCCCTTACATTATACTGTGTACCAAATATACCAACACTCTCCGGACGTTTTTTTAATTTGCCACCCAGCGAATTAGGTTCACAATAACCCACCATCAGTATAGTATTGTCAGCGTTGCCGATATTATTGGCTATATGATGTTTCACCCTTCCTGCTTCTGCCATACCCGAAGCTGATATGATCACACACGGACCATCCAGCGTATTCAGTCGCTTAGAGGCATCCACATCCTTTACAAATTCAAGTCCCTTGAACATAAACACATCATTATCCTTCTTCAGCACATCCTGCACATGCTTATTGAAACACTCAGGGTGATGCTTGATAACGTTCGTTATTTTGGTAGACAATGGACTGTCAACATAATAGGTCAGATTAGGCAACCTGCCTTCCAGTTCCAGCAGGTTGAGCATGTACAGTAATTCCTGCGTACGGCCTAAGCTAAATGCCGGAATGATAAGTTTCCCTTTCTTTTCAAGGCAGGTTTGTTCTATATAATGCAACAGGTCATCAACTGCAGGTGCCACAAGGTCGTGTAGCTTGTCGCCATAGGTAGACTCAACAATTATATAGTCCGCCTGCGGAAAATCTTCCGGTGAACGAAGCAACATGTCACTATACCTACCTACATCACCACTAAACGTCAAGCGTATTTCTTTTCCATTCTCAATTATTTTCAGGTTCACAGCGGCACTACCCAGTATATGCCCGCAATCCGTATACAACAACTCAACGCTATCATCTATTTGAAAACGGTGGTTGTAACGCACCGTTTCTATATATGGAAGCACATTATACACGTCAGCTTCGGTATACAGTGGTTCCACATGTTCACGGCCCTGTGCGTCGCGTTGCTTATTAATGTGTATTGTATCCGATAATTGTATATAGGCGGAGTCTATCAGCAACAACTCAAGCAGCTCCCTGGTTGCAGGTGTACAGAATATCCTCCCGCTGAAACCATCCTTCACCAGTTTGGGCAGCAACCCTATATGGTCTATATGCGCATGAGAAAGAATAACAAAGTCTACTTCCGACGGCTCAAAACCCCACTCTGCATTCAGAGTAAGCGTTTCTTTGCCCATACCCTGGAACATACCACAGTCCAGCAAAAACTTCTTTTTAGGATTATTAAGATGTACCAGGTGTTTAGACCCCGTAACAGTGCGCGCAGCGCCGTGAAAGGAAATTTTCATTCAAAAGATTTAAGACATCAACAAGATACGAACTAATAGTACATAAATGAAAACGGCCCCGTTTATTGTCAACGGGGCCGAAAGCATATTTAATACAACTATTATTATTTCACCATATCGTCAAATACTTTTTCATTGACAGTCATAGGGTATTTTTTGCGTAGTTGTTCATTCCATGTTTTCTCCAGGTAATCCTGGTATTCAGCTATTACATACCCCCTGGCCTCGTCCAGTGTTTTAGGGTTAGGACCGTCAAACACTTCTTTCGCCATTACTACAGTGTAAGTACCATCTGCATTCTTTTTGGCATCGGTTGGTTTACCAGCCTTAATATCAGCTTTAGGGAATGTCTCAAACTTGCTGAACTCATAATAACCCTTCTGGATATTAACAGAACCCGGCGCTTTATCTGTATTCAGCTTTTTGATGATCTCTTCGTCAGTCGTTCCTTTCTTAGACATCATTTTTACACCTTCTTTCATAGCCGCTTCTGTTTTAAAGTTGTATACAGAACCCCTGAAACCGGCCTGCCATGTATAGTTATTCTTCTTCTTTTCGTAGAATTCTTTCAGACCTGCGGTATCTTTCGATGCTTTGCCCCATACATTGCGGTCCATCAGCTCAAACAACATGATACCGTCACGATACTCGGTCATCAGGTTTTTGAATTCCGGTTTCTCGTTGATCAGGTTCTCTTCTTCTATATCATTCACTACGGTCTTTACATAGTTGTCGTATATGTTTTTGAAGATGATGGCTTTAGGCCCCATTACACGGCCACGGGTCACCTGCTCAGCATAAGTAAGCATGTCTGATGCTTTGTACTTAACTCCCTTCAATTCAAAAAGTGTTGTTTCCGGGCCTTTATAGTCTTTCGCCGCAAACTTGTTGGCATCAGCACCAGTGTCGGCAATACTTGCTACAAACGCTTCCTGCAGTTGCTCTACGTTCTCAGGATATTCTTTAAAGTTGTTCTTCTTTTTGATGCTGTTATAAAAACTCTCGCGTGCTATCTGTGCACGGTCATCACGCTCCACTTTGTTCTTCAGCTCCAGCTTGATGCTGTCGTACGGAGGAACAGGGTATTTTTTAACCAGTTTCAGGATGTGGTAACCATAGTCTGTTTTTATTACATCAGACATATCCCCGGGCTTTTTAAGTGCAAAGGCTGCCGCCTCAAACTCAGGAACGTAAGCACCAATACCAAACTTCTCCATCACACCATCATTCTCTTTTGAATAGTTGTCGTCAGAGTATTTCTTCACCATGTCTTCAAACTTCGCGCCCTTCTTCAATTCCGCCTTCACCTGGTTGGCTTTTTTCAGGTCTTCAGCACGCTCTTCCTCTGTCTTTGTTTTGGGCGATGCGATCATGATCTGCGCTACCTGCACTTCTCCCTGTGCCGGCTTCCTGTCCTCTACATATAGGATATGATATCCATACTGTGTCCTGAATGGCTTAGACACTTTACCTACCGGGGTGCTGTATGCCGCATTCTCAAAAGGATAAACCGTTTGTAACGCTGTAACATAACCTATCTCACCACCATTCACTTTCGATGTCCTGTCGTCTGAATATTGGGCTGCCATCTTTGCGAATGACGCTTTACCCTTGGTTATTACATTGTACAGGCTGTCTATCAGCTTATAGGGCGCAACCGTGTCTTTAGAGGGCGCCATCGGCGACGACTGTATCAGTATATGTGATACTTTCACCACCTCCTGCAGCCTGCTATAGGCCTCTTCTATCTGTTTCTTGCTTACCTCTTCGTCTGTCAGGTAAGATTGAGCCAGTTGTTTGCGGTAGTTGCTCAGTTCATATTGGATACTGGTTATTGTATCCAGATGCTGCTCTTCGGCCTCTTTCACTTTCATCCTGAACAACGAATACAAGTCAAGATATTCTTTCAGTGCGGCTCGGCTGTAATCCGGTTTCTGGTTAATAGCATTCTTCTTGTAAACACGTAAAAACTCGTTCTTATCTACTTCCGTGTTCCCGAACTTAAATAAAGTCTGCGCATACAGTGAGTTGGTGAGTAGTACTACGACGGCACAAGTTAAGGTCAACTTTCGCGTTAGCATATTTGTTTATTTTTTTTATGATTTTAATTTACCCGCTTTTTTGTCTTTTTCTTTTCTTTCCAGCATCTCTATCACATCAAGAATGTTGGAGTGGTCTATCCTTTTACCCCTGATGATCTTGCGTTCATCCAACAAATATAGAACAGGAGTGCTATAAATATCGTATTCAGCCCTGAATCTTGTCTTTCTTTCAGGGTCATACACATGCACCCAGTCGTCAAAACCTTTTTCTTTTATCACCTCTTTCCACTTGGTAGTATCTCCTTCGGTGCGTACTCCATATATCTTAACCCCTTTTTTCTTTAGCACTGCTTTGTACAGTGAGTCTACTTTAGGCATTTCCGTCAGGCAGTGCCCGCACTCCGGCGACCAGAATATAAGCAGGGTATATTTGGCGTCCAGGTCGTGCAACGAATGTATTTTCCCGTTAATATCAGGCATTTTCAACTCTGGTGCTATTTTTCCCAGCACGTTGGGTGCTATTTTCTGAGCACGCTCTATATACTTTTCCAGGTCTTCTGTACTCAGCCAGAAAGCATCACCCCTCATATAATAATTTTCCACAAGATATACAAAGGCAGCATCCATACCCATTATCTTGCTCGACTCGGCATAGCGGGTCAGCCACCACAGGGTGTATTTGAACATGTCTTTTGTGCCTCTTGTTTTGGCGATGATAGCATCTGCTTCCTTTTCAAATGTATCGGCCAGTGGCAACACCAGCTTACCAAAATATTCTTCCAGCCTGCCATCATAAATAGGTGTGTGTATCAGCCTGTCATCCTGGAAGTCAAAATCATCCCAATAATGCCCTTTGTAATAATCATAGGCAAACGAGCTGTCTTCTGTACCATCAGGCAAAAGGTGTTTGCCTTCCGGTACTTCCGGCACGTTCAGCGCTTTGAATATATTCGTCAGCAATGTATTAGGATAGTTCTTTGAATAGTCCCTGCGGTATTGCTTCAGTTCATTAGACAATTTTTTATACTGGTTGCGTACAGCTTCTGTATCAGCCGCTGTCTTTGCCTTTTCAAACTCTTCGTTCAGCGCTACACTTCTTTTACCATAGTCTGTCAGGTAATCTACATATTTCACAAAACGGGTATTCTCTTCACTGTTCTTGAATGTGATACCGGACGGTAGTTTCGACTTGGTAGCCGTAACGGAAAATTCATCGCCGTTATTCAGCAACATTTCAAAATATGATGACTTGTCTGACAGCAAAACCATATAGATACCGCCAACAGTAAATGTATCTGTTTCAAATACTGCCTCTCCTTTCTTATTAAGTATGGCTGAGTCTGAACGATAGATGGTAGGCAGCGGTTTACCATAGTAATGCACCAGGTATATGGTACTGTCTGTCAGGTCGGTAAACTTCACTTTGATCTTATATCCGTCTTTGCCCTTAAAGGTTTTTGCCTCCGTTTGCATTGCGGTCATAGCTATGAACAGCAATAAGAGGGTTGTTGTTATCTTACGCATATATAGTATTATTCTTAAATGTAAATTCAGTTCTTATTTTTTTGAAGCTCCTTTTGCTTCTTCTTCCAGTATACTCACCACAACAGGAATATTGGTATGATCCAGCTTTTTACCCCTGATTATCTTTTTTTCGTCCAGCAAATATACACTAGGCGTTCCATACACATCATATTGCGACCTGTATTTGGATGTGCCCTCCGGATCATATACATGTATCCAATTGTCCAGGTGGTCATTCTTCACCAACCTATGCCATTTTGCTGTATCCTTATCTACGTTGAAGCCTACCACTTTCATACCTTTCTTAAGCAGGCCTTCCGCTTGTATCATAGAGTCTATACGAGGTATCTCCTCCTGGCAGTGGCCACAATCGGGCGACCAGAACACCAGTAAGGTATATTTAGCATCCAGCCCGTTCAGCGAAAAATCAGCATTATCCATCTTCTTCACCTTGAGTTCAGGTGCCAGGTTACCAATAACGTTAGGTGCTATACTACGTGCGCGGTCTATGTATTTTTGCAAAGTTCCGGGATTCAGCCAGTAGGCATCCCCTTTCATGTAGTAGCTCTCCACCATGTGCACAAACACTGCATCCATGCCCATCAGGTTGCTTTCCTGTGCGTAGTTGGTCAGCCAGTGCACTACGAATTTAAACATCTCTTTCGATGCACGTGATTTCTTTACTACTATATCCGCCTCTTTATTAAAAGTATCAGGTATGCCCGGTACCAGTTTTGTGAAATATTCTTCCAGTTTGCCCTCCAGTAAAGGTGTATACACCAGGCGTTCATCACTAAAATCAAAGTTATCCCAGTAATGCTCTTTATACTGCTTATACTGTGCTTCCCTGTCAACAGTACCATCCTGCTTTTTTACTGTCGGCACTTCAGGCACTTCCAGTGCCAGGAAGATATTTGACAACAGCGTATTAGGATGTTGTTTGATATAATCTTTCCTGAATTGGGTCACATCCACCGACATAGCCCTGAACTTCTCTTGTATGGCTGCTGAGTCTTGTTTTGTTTTTGCCTTTGCCATATCAGCTGTCAATTGCTGATGCCTGGAGCTGACTTCACTCAGAAAAGTGACATATTTAAAAAAGCGGTCATTCTCCGGACTGTTCTTAAATGTTACGTCCATAGGCATTTTCGCTACGCTGGCGGTAATGTCCATCTTCTGCCCGTTATCCAGCAGAAATTCAAAATAATGTGCGTTGTCATCCAGTATGATCAGGTACAACCCGCCTATGATCTTATCAGTACTTTGAATGACGGCATTGCCTTTCTTGTCCAATGTCGCAGAGTCAACCTTGTAAATAGTGGGTAACGGCTTGCCGTAATAGTGTGCTAAAAACACTTTTTTATCGGCCTGGTCAGTAACTTTCAGTTTTATCGTGTAGCCATCCTGCGCAAATAGGTTTGAATAACTAAAGGATAGTACGAACAGTGCAAGTAGAATTTGTCTCATAATTTGGCCCGTGAAGGTAGCTGTTTTTAGAAAATGGTTAAATAATTAATATTAGCCATTACTATATGACTGTAAATTTATAAATCCTGACGGGGTATAATAGACAAAGCGTTGTAGCTTTGCCCTTGTTTAACGAAATTCTAACAGGTTTTGGCGAGAAAAAAGAATAAACCACTGGTTTATAATATTACAATTGAATCGTATGCGGCAGAAGGCAAAAGTATTGCACACCTGGAAGACGGTAAAGTACTGTTTCTGCCCAATGCCATACCCGGCGATGTAGTGACCGCACGCGTGCTGAAGAACAAGAAAAGCTATGCCGAAGGTAAGGTTACCGAGGTTACTACCCCCTCGCCTACCCGAGTTGAACCGTTTTGTGAACACTTTGGTATTTGCGGGGGGTGCAAATGGCAGATGTTGCCATACGAATTGCAACTGAAATACAAACAACAACAGGTTGCAGATCAGTTGAAACGCATTGGTCATGTAACACTGCCGGATATACAGCCTATACTGGGCAGCCCGCGTCAACAGCATTACCGCAACAAACTGGAATTTACCTTCTGCACACACCGCTACCGTACTACAGAGGAACTGGCAACCGCAGAAGGTGAAGTGCTGCAACCGGAACCAGCACTGGGTTTTCACGCCCCGGGCTTTTTCGACAAAGTGGTGCCCATAGAGCATTGCTACCTGCAGGACGAACCCACTAATACCTTGCTGAAAGTATTGCGCGAATACACTACTGAACGAAACTTGCCTTATTATGACCACAAAGCACATACCGGCTGGCTACGCAATATCATGATACGTGTAGCACGTACCGGCGAGGTGCTGGTGAACCTCATCGTAAAAAAAGAGAATAAAAAAGAACGCGAAGCCATACTGGAACATATTCTGCAAAATGTACCGGGTATCACTTCATTGCACTATACCATCAATGGTAAGGTGAACGATAGTATCCACGACCAGGATGTACAGTTGTACTCCGGCAAAGGCTATATTGAAGAAACACTGGAGGATTTCCGTTTTATGATATCTCCCAAATCCTTCTTCCAGACCAACACCTACCAGGCCGAAGAACTATATCGTGTCACCCGCGAGTTTGCAGGACTTACCGGCAACGAAGTATTGTATGATCTGTATTGCGGCACGGGTAGTATTGGTATATTCTGCTCAGCAGGCGCAAAACGGGTGATCGGTATCGAGCTGATAGAAGATGCCATAGTAGATGCCAAAAAGAATGCTTCGCTTAATAATATTGAACACTGCGACTTTTATGCCGGCGATGTAGCCGCTATATGTACCGATGAATTCTTTGCGGAGCATGGCAGGCCCGACGTTATCATTACCGATCCTCCACGTGCAGGTATGCACGAAAAGCTGGTGCAACAACTGCTGAAGATGCGTGCCCCGAAAATTGTATATGTAAGTTGCAACCCCGCCACACAGGCACGGGACCTGGCACTACTCTGCGAGGACTATAACATCACCCGCCTGCAGCCGGTTGATATGTTCCCGCATACACATCATATAGAAAATGTTGCCCTGCTGGATTTGAAATAACACTACCTGCTGATGACAAACCTTTTTACCTGCACACCTTCCGTGCGATGCAGTCTCAGTGTATAGATACCCGGCGGGCTCTCTGCGAGATCGATTGTCTTTTTCAGATAATTGTTCGCCGGCATTACACTTTCACTATATACCACCTGTCCCATAGCATTAACAATATCAAGCTTTACGGCTCCTGTCTGGCCTGTGAATGAGTTTTCAATAACAAACCTCCCGTTATTGGGATTAGGGTAAATATGTGTGTCCGGTAAACTTTGTTCATTACCATCTACACTTAGTGGCAGGAATATTGACCAGTCTGGAGCATAATAATAGGTATCTACCTGGGGAGGAGGCTGGTAGATAAACAACCCATACATACTTATCCTGATCTCTTTAATATTTTGAGGTATCTTTTCCAGGGTCAATGTATCTGTCTTAATACAATGATTAGCAGGAAATGCTTCTGAAATATCATAGTAGACAGAGAAGTTCAATACATTACCATTTATGGTGCTGGTTGTGTCATGAATGACCGGACAAAACGAACCCGAACCAAATGAAAATGAAGCTACAACCTCAAGAGTTATACTATCATTATTGGCATTAAGCACTTTCACGCTTTTCAATTGCGTAGCTGTGCATACCTGCAAGCTTAATAACAATATTGCAATAACGGAGAATAACGACTTCATTACATAAGCAATTTAGCTAATAATAAAACAAATCAGGCATCTGTAATTTATAAGTGTCATAATTACATATTTTTTACGTATATTTACACATATACTAACATGGTCAATTATAAGTATATTTCAGAAGTTCTTTGACATATTAACCATTTCACCGACATGACAGCAAGACAAGTTATATATCTATATTATCTACAAGCATTTAATATTCAGAGTACCCTACCCTAAAAAAGATACTTTTCGATACAAAACGATACAAAAAAACACATTTTGCAGGGGTTGATATTCACTATATACTTTTGCATAATACATAAAAAAATCCCGTCGCTGTCGGGCGACGGGATGAATATCGAAATAGCCTGTTCTTACTTTTCAGTAACAGGTACTATCATTCTGTAGTATTTAAACATGAAGTCTGAAGTAATATTCACCGGTACACCTCCGGCAACGTCTTTGTTGATACTGGTATCATAACCATCAGCATAGATATAAAATTTGCCTGGTCGCTGATTCAGGAACAAAGCCATCGGGCCCTCGTCCGTCATCACCACTTCGGCAGATGCATCGTAGCTATCAGGCATGTTGGTTGCGTCTCTCTTAAGATAAACCTTACCTGTATTAATAACATCGTCGTGATGTTTCAGCGTCACAACGATCCTCATTTCGCTACAGGTTTGACAATTATTACCTTCAACACCGTCTTTTGAGCAGGAAGCGAAGGAAAGCAGGGCAGCAGTTGCAATAAGTAATCTGAGTTTCATACAAAAAAAATTAGGTATATGTAAATGTACTTTATTATAGAAATTTACAAAATAATCCTAATCTTTTTTTTGTGATTGAGATGTTAAGGGTTCTTGATAGCATTTAATGCCGCGTCCAGTATAGCATCGTGGGTCTTGTCGTTAGGGTCCATATCTACCCTCAGTGTTGGCGGAACCCCCTCTTCTATATTGCGGTCATCATCGGTGGTGTAGTATGAACCCGGGAAGGTGATCTGCCAGCCGTTGGACAGTTCAGCCCCTACTATCATACCTGCCTGGCCACCCGTGGTATCGCCATATACTTTGACATTGGGATAGCCCTGCGCACCGGTGGCAAACAATGCTGCTGAACCCAATGTGCCCCTGTTGGTCAGCAAGATGAATTGTTTGGGGAACTTGGTTTTATCACTTTGTTCAAGATAGCTGGTTTGTGCATCCGCAAACTCATCATGCTCCGGACCCTGCTTATAATAGGCTTTCCACAGTTGGGCGGTGATGGTATAGTTGGTATCAATGCCCATCCTCTTCAGCAGGGTGAATGCATTCCTGATGTCTCCGCCCCGGTTATTACGTATATCAAACACCACGCCTTTTATACTGTCGTTGTTCAGCCGCAGCTTCTCTATGATGATATCCAGTTGTGCGTCTTTAACTTCATCGTTAAAGCTCTCGTAATACACGTACCCTATCGAGTCGATAATGGTATGTATAAACGGCCCGGTCTTTTCGTGGTCCTTCCAGTAGAACCGCTCCAGCAGCTTACGGTTGAAGTTTGCATTGTAATAGGTCGTGTCGATGAAGTAGAACTCAGCAAACTCTGTCTTCATACTAACAGAGGGGTCGTGCAGTAATTTCAGCATTTTAACACAGGTATCATAAAAGGCACGGGTCTCCATGGTATCATATATCTTCTTAAGATACTCCCTGTGTATCGTATCCCAGTCTATGTCTTTATACTCGAAATACACATAGCCTTCGTCCAGTGTTTTCCATAGGTTCTCAAATACTGCAATATTCGATTTCGGGGTAGGGTCGGGCATCAAAAGGCGCTCACAGGATGTAAGCATTATGATCAGCGATAAAAAAACGATTATTCTCTTCATATCTGCACTTGGTCCGGTTAGTAATTAAACATGAATATTACTGATACAATATGCTCAGCGAAGTAAGCTTTGTTAAAGGTCTTAAAGCGGGTATAGTCCCATTGGTAGGATATCTGCACGGCATTACCGTTGTCCAGCCTGTATATCAGCCCAGCCCTGCTGTTCACCCTGAAATAGCGGCCGAAAGACCCCGTTCCGTTATTCCTGAAAAAGTCGCCTATCACATTGTTTTCGGGGTCGGCGAGTTCCTGCCTGTTCAGGTAATACGGACGCGATGTATTAGCCAGCAAGGGTATTGCCAGATCCCATGTCAGGAAGGAGGTTTTGCCACGAACGGTAACTTCTTTGGTTATCTTGCCACAGAGCCCCAGGCTGGCGGCGTATTCATATACTTTTGCGGCGTCTTCCAGTATCGGTGCATTTTTGTAACCAAAATACCCGGACAGTATAGCCCCCACCCTGAAGTCATAATACATCATTTCAGTTGGCAGCTTCACCAGGTAACGATAGTCTACCAATGCACGTTGGGTCTTTACCTTAGGCTTCAGTGGCTTGTCTACATTATGCGTCAGGTTCATGCTGGATGCACGCATAGACACTTCACTATACGATGTCTGGTTCACCTTGATATTACCTATCATTGGCTGTACTCCTACCCTGCTGTACCAGATGGGAGATATAGACGGGTCGTTCATCACCTGGTAGGTGGCACCTGCACCAATACACAGGTATCGCAAATGTCCGTTCTTGGTTTCTATTCCACCGTCATCTTCGGTATACTGGGCATACACGCTGTGACTCAATAGCAACGCGGTTAACAATAGCAGTACGCTCCTGCCAAATTCCATATTGTAAATATTTGCGGAAAAATATCAATAAATAAAGGAACGGCAAAGAACTAGTTTACATTTCAACCCAATCATATACAAGGGAGAGCCATTCATTCATAGGTTTATACAGGTAACCATTTTGCAGGCCGGTATTCAGTTCTACTTCTTCGTACCGGTAAACACCTTTTGAGGCGTCTTTTATCGCATCACAGCTTACCCACACATAGTCTGTCTTTTCTCTTATTGATAAAACTGTACCATAAAGATCGATATTGAAGTAATGCGCTACCAGTTCGTTGCATCCGCTCAGCACAACATACCTCACTTGGTCGTTCCTGATATGAGCCGAGGTGAGCATGGTAATCAAGGCACCTTTGCCGGTGCCAACAACACTGATACTTTCCGGAGATATGCCTTCCTTCAATAAGCTATCCACCTGCCTGGCCACCAGCCATGAGTAATGATCAGGGTCAGTACCATATGGGCGTTCCTCTGAATACAACACATATCCACGATCTTGAAAGGCAGCTTTTATTGCATCATATTCGTAGCTACCGTATTGCTGATTGAATGCGCTATCCGGCATATCCTCAAGTATCTTGTTATGCAGAAAAAATACATAATGTGTACTGTTGTCTGCGCCGCATGCTACAACAGACAAAACAAATAGTGATATGAGGAGACTTAGCGATTTCATTTATATATGATTGATAGCTATCATCACAAATGCCAAATTAAAAAAACATATACGCAATTTGTGTTAATCAATGGTTATCAATCGTAATAAAAAATGCCCTGCACAGCAGGGCATTTAAATTGATTATTATTAGTTACGTATTTCAAGTTACGACAACCGGTATACCCATCCACGAGTATCAGGCTTTCGACCATAGCGGATGTCATTAAGCTCTTCCTTGATCCATGGTGCTAATTTCCATGTTGATTGTTCCGGTAGTTCCATTCTTACCCCCATATAGGTAAGGTCCGATATTGGCGCAACAGATGCCGCTGTACCTGTTCCAAATGCTTCAAGTAACTTACCGGAACGGTGGGCCTCAATAATCTCATCTATATGCAAAGGACGCTCTTCTACCTCATACCCATTCTCTCTGAGTATAGAGATAACACTATCACGCGTAACACCCTCCAATATGGTCTCGCTCAGGTCAGGTGTCACTACTTTATCACCTATTACAAAAAACACGTTCATAGTACCTATCTCCTGTACATACTTGTGCTCTATTCCGTCCATCCACAATATCTGGTCGAAACCTTTCTTGCGTACTTCAGTCATGGGGTACATACTGGCACCGTAGTTACCTGCCGCTTTAGTATAACCTATTCCACCGGGGAAAGCTCTTACATAAGTTTCGTCAACATATATGGACACAGGCTTAGCATAGTAGGGACCTGCCGGGCTGGAGATGATCATAAACCTGAACCTCGTGGTAGGTTTGATACCGATAAACTCATCCATCGCCATCATAAAAGGACGTATATAAAGAGAAGTACCTTCAGTACCCGGAACCCAATCCCTGTCCAGTTCAATAAGCTCCCTCAGACCCTCCATAAAAATATCTTCTGGCACATAGGGCATGCCCAAACGTTCAGCAGAACGGTTGAAACGTTTCCAGTTATCATGCGGCCTGAATATTATCGGATTACCTTCAGGGTCTTTGTATGCTTTTATACCTTCGAAAATTGCCTGCCCGTAGTGTATGAAAGAAGTCGCAGGGCTCATGCTCAGATTACCATATGGTATTATCTGTGGCTGTTTCCACTCACCATTCTCATAGTCAGCCACCAGCATATGGTCCGAATACAGTCTTCCGAACTCAATATTATCCTGGTTCAATTGGTGGAGCCTGCTCAATTCGGTTTTGTTTACATTTATATTAAATGTGGATACATTCATGTGCAAAAATTTTAAAGAGCGAATAATTCGAAAAGGATTACAAAGAAACGAAAAAAAATGGAATAGATTTGCTAAAATTGTATGACGATAGGCTGAAACACTTGATATGACTGATTTCCCGAGGATATTAAATACTGAAATTATTGATACTGAAATAGATATATTCTGGCAAAACGATCACATTGCTATGCCGGATATGTCACCACGGAAAGTGCTTATCGTAACAACCCAACACAATGAAAATTCAGCAGAACAGGCACAATTAAACAAAATAATCAATGCTTGTAAACTTACTGCAGAACAATATAATATCATTCAGGTAGCAACAGGTAAGCAAGTGGCATGGCACCAAATAAAAAACACCATACAACCTGAAAATGTCTTGTTATTTGGTGTTCACCCAAACCAGCTAGGGGTGTCAGCTTTATTCCGTCTCAACAGTATCAATCATTTTGACGGGGCGAAATGGATACCTACCTTATCTTTACAGGAGTTGGAACAACAACCTCAAGCAAAGAAAGACCTCTGGTCGAATGCACTGAAACCAATATTTGCAGATCAACAATAATTTGCCCAACCCGGAAGATATATTAAAACAATACTGGGGCTATGACCACTTCAGGCCATTGCAGAAAGAAATTATCAACTCGGTATTACAAGGAGAAGATACTCTTGCTTTACTGCCAACCGGTGGTGGCAAATCTATTTGCTACCAGTTGCCTTCATTAATACACAACGGCATAACCCTGGTGATAACACCGCTCATAGCCCTGATGCAAGAGCAGGTAGAACGATTGAAGGAACAGGGCATTTCCGCAGCACACATCAGCGCCGGTATGAGCAGGCAAGATGTACACAGAATACTCAATAATACTGTAGAGGGTGGATACAAGCTATTGTATATCTCTCCGGAAAGGATTCAAACAGACCTTTTCAACGAATACCTTCCTGCTATGAACCTGCGGCTCATAGCCGTTGATGAAGCACACTGTGTTTCACAATGGGGTCACGATTTCAGGCCTGATTACCTCAAAGTTGCTACTCTCAGAGAAGTATTCAAACATTTGCCTGTACTCGCTGTCACTGCTTCCGCCACCTTAGAAGTGGTAGAGGACCTGCTGCAACAATTGCAAATGAAGCAGACTAATGTATTCAGGCAAAGCTTTGAAAGAGCTAACCTTAATTATACAGTACAATACAGCGAGCAAAAGAATAACGACATAGCAGAACACCTGCAAAAACATACAGGAAGCTGTATTATATACTGCCGCAGCAGAAAGAAAACAGAACTGCTGAGCAGACAACTGCAGAGCATGGGAATAGATGCACTGCCCTACCATGCCGGCATGACCAATGATGCACGTACAGAAAACCGGCAACTTTGGATGAGCAACCGGGTGCCTGTAATGGTAGCCACCATAGCTTTTGGTATGGGAATAGATAAACCGGACGTTCAATCGGTATTGCACTATGACGTGCCCGAGCACCTGGAAGCCTATTACCAGGAGTCAGGCAGGGCTGGCAGAGATGGCAAACGCGCATATTCAGTCATGTTTTATAATCAACAAGATATCAACAGGTTAGAAGAATCTACCGAAACTCAATTCCCACCTTTTGAATTCATCAGAAAAGTGTACCAATCTGTTGCAGAATACCTGCAGATACCAACCGGAACAGAACCTTATCGTTATTATAATTTTGACCTGCAGGATTTTTGTACAAAATTCAAGCTTTCACTGACAACTACCGCATGCGCCTTAAAACTATTGGAACAGGAGGGCTTATGGACCTTAACCGAATCAGTACTAAAACCGGCAACAGTACAAATAATGGCCGACAGGCAGGAGCTTGACCATATCGGTAAGGTATACCCTGACCTGCATATGGTCATTACTACTATGTTGCGTTTGTATGGATCATTGTTCTACCATCCTACTGTCATCAACCATAAAGTGATAGCCAAACACCTGCGCATTAAACCACAGCTTGTAATACAATTGCTACAACAACTGGATAAGATGGAGCTCATTCAGTACAACCGGCCCAAGGATGGCCCGCAACTATTCTTTCATCATTATCGCGTTGAAAGTCAAAATCTTATAATTAACACCGAAAGAATAAATGCACTTAAAAATGTACACAAAGCACGAACTAACGCCATGATACATTTTACCAGCAACAAGACCGTTTGCAGGACAATAGACATGCTGAGGTATTTTGGTGAGGAACGGATTAAGAACTGCGGACATTGTGATGTTTGCCATACAATGAGGGGCACGTTTACAGCAGAACAAACCATTCAACAACACATAATTCGAAGCGTGTCTTCATACGGAGGATTGGGGCCTGTAAGAATAGCAGAACTGTGCAGGACGCTGCACCTAATTGACAAAGACGAGCTGATGTCGTCAGTCAGGAAACTTATTGACGAAGGTATATTAGGCTACGACAAGGCAACCGCCAGCGTATATCTTCGCTGACCTTATGACAGGTATTTACCCACTATCGGCACCCTGCGTCCTACTCCAAATGCTTTAGGTGACACCCTGATTATCGGACAAAATTGGTTCCTCTTATATTCATTCACATTCACCATCCTTAATATACGAGCAACTAATTCAGGGTCATAACCCATTGCTATGATCTCTTTGGGCCCTTGCCTACGTTCTATATATTGATATAATATCGGGTCTAATACATCATATTCCGGTAAGCTGTCGCTATCCTTCTGGTCGGGCCTCAATTCAGCGGATGGAGCCTTTTCTAATATGTGTACAGGTATTATTTCCTTATCACGGTTGATGTACCTGGCGAGTGCATATACCTGCATTTTGTACAAATCACCCAAGATACCCAGCCCTCCTGCCATATCTCCATATAAGGTACCATACCCTGTCGATAATTCACTTTTATTAGACGTGTTTAACAGTATGGTTCCGAACTTGTTAGACATTGCCATGACAAGAGCGCCACGAATACGGGATTGCAAATTTTCTTCTGCAATATTAAATGGCAAATCTTTAAAAACAGGGGTAAGTGCTTTTCTAAACTCGTAAAATATATCCTTGATAGACAATGTATTATATGGGTTATTTAAATTTTCAGATAACCTAACAGCATCGTCTACTGAATGCCCTGTAGAAAACTCAGACGGCATGAGTAATGCATCTACATTCTCACTGCCAAGGGCGTGGCAAGCAAGCACCAACGTAACAGCACTATCAATACCACCTGAAGAGGCAACAGTAGCTTTTGTAAAACCCATTTTGCCAAAGTAATCCCTGATCCCCATAATAAGAGCATCATATATTTCGTCAATATCAAGAGTAGGGGCTAACTGTTTAGGCATAGGGTCTACGTAGGGTATATCTACCGCTTCCTTGATAACCGGTTGTGCAAAAGTGTTATCATCCTTAAGGTCTACCGCCACAAGTGCCTCCTGAAAATATGGCAGCTCTGCAACAAGATTCTCCCCGGCATCCATTACTACAGAGCCTCCATCAAATACGATCTCGGTCTGTGAACCAACGGTATTGCAGTATACCATAGGCACCTTATATTTTGACACATTCTGTTTCACTATCCCCAAACGCTCTTGTGCCTGTGCATAGTCGAATGGAGAGGCGCTGATATTTATGATAACATCAGGTCTTTGTTCAATAAGTTTATCCATAGGACATATCCTGTACAGCGGGTTATCGCCAAGGTTCCAGATATCCTCGCATATGGTTATGGCCAGCTTTTTACCCATGAACTCATGCACATTCCACTCATTTCCAGGCTCAAAGTACCTGTACTCGTCAAATATATCATAGGTAGGCAATAAGGTTTTATTAACTACGGCCTGTATTTTTCCATCATATAACAGATATGCGCTGTTAAAAAGGTCTTTACCTTCTACAACAGGGTTCCTGCTTGGGCCTCCTACTATCACTCCTATACCCTGTGCTTCGCCTGCAATGGTTTCTATTGCATTAATACTTTGCTGCACAAAATCGTTGAACTCTAAAAAGTCTCTAGGGGGATAACCACACACAGCCAGTTCGGAGAAGACTACCAGGTCTCCACCCTGTTCCTTAGACTGCCTGATAGCATCAGATATTTTAGCTGTATTAGCCTCAAAATTGCCTATGTGGTAGTTTTGTTGTGCGAGAAATATCTTCATATGTGTCGCAAAATTACGATTAAAGTGCCGAGTATTTATATGAAAAAGCCCATACAGGAGCATGGGCAAATTTTGTCATATTGGTTTTACAAATTATCAGAAGAACATACCTACCTTTAACGCAAGGTTATTTAATCTCACGTTCCCATCTGAGAAATAGCCTTTGTATTCCATATTCAGCTCTTTAGGATTTGTTACATCGGGTGCAAAGCCATTGTTAAAGAACAAGCCGATATACAGGCTCATCTTCTGAGAAAGGCTGTATTCTATACCTGCGCCTAAGTTCATCTGGAACAAGATCGGGGTAATACTGAGACCTCCACGCAACCTTTCGTTTTCTCCTGTAATAGTCTTATCTACACTGACTCCACTGACTGTATCTGTATATACTACCTCATACGTCCCCTTC
Organism: Chitinophagales bacterium; assembly: GCA_020636495.1. Classification (NCBI taxonomy): domain Bacteria; kingdom Pseudomonadati; phylum Bacteroidota; class Chitinophagia; order Chitinophagales; species Chitinophagales bacterium. The sequence goes on from JACJXQ010000008.1 coordinate 2,559,838, forward strand.
CTTGCAATATTCAGGGCTGCAGTAATTCCAATGTTTCCGAAAACCCGTACTCCCCCTGACAACTCATCGCTCAAAAGCTTCAAACCAAAAGGTACTTCAAAATATTGCAGGCGATAGTCAAAATTAGCAGACTTGACCATATTCACCGGTGCAGGTGTTGGCAGCTTAGTGATGTCATAAAGTGCATTCATTTTACCGCCTGTGGTATTCAGTTGCAAACCGGTGGCGATACCATAATTCTCTGTAAAGAAATGATCGATCATCAGCCCCCAGGTATAGCCTATCTTGGCCCCTTCGCTGTTCACCACATACAGTCCATCATTGCTTTTTGAAGCTGTCGGCTTCATCCAGGAATTGTTTGGCGCGATAAAAATGCCAATTCGTGTTTGTTTGTAATCACTGCCTCCTCTTGCCCTATTCTTAGATTCAACAGGCTCGCCATAAGTGTATTGTGCTGAAACAGAGTATGCACAAATACTGCAAATAATGATCGTAAGTATTTTCTTCATCTATATGTAATATGCCGGTTTAAAAGAATATTTAGGCAAATAACAGACTAATCTTATTTTTGCCCACGTAAAAATAACAGCATTTAACGGGATGTAAAGTTTTTGTGTATGAAAAATAACAAAATAAGACACATCGTACTAATAATAATATCTCTAATGAGTATCTCTTTTACAGAGAGCTGCGGAGATAATACAGATGCACCTGATGTGAATAACATTAATGTAGAAATAACCAGTCAACGTTTAGATAAAGACCTGTATGCACTAGACACCAACCACTTGGGCGAGGGATTGGTGCAACTGCAGGCAAAGTATCCTGAATTCCTGGGATTTTACCTGGATACACTTATGGGGTTTGGGATAAACGGGAACTTCACAGACACCTGTATGGCCATTGAGAAGGGGCTGAAAACCTTTCTCACCCATAAAGACTACCGTGGGGTTTTTGACAGTGTTCTCGCCCATTATCCAAATGAGCAGCCAATAAATGATGAATTGAAGAGAGGATTTAAATATGTAAAATATTACTTCCCTGACTTTAAAGAGCGCCATCTGATATACCTGGTGTCAGGATTGAACAACTATGGAGCACTTACTTACGGCAGCAACACAATAGGTATTGGACTGGATATGTTCCTCGGAGCTGATTATCCGTTTTATAAATCTGTAGGTATACCCGAGTATTTTTCACGGCAACTGACTCAGGACTATATACCTGTTGCCGTAATGCGAACTGTATACCGCGAAACGCATCCCTTTAATGTAGACAGCAAAACCCTGCTGGACATGATGATACAGAGCGGTAAGGAAATGTATTATTTAAGTAAAGTTTTACCATTTGTACAAGAACATACACGCCTGGCCTATTCGCCGGAACAATTGAACTGGTGCAACGAAAATGAAGCTATGGTCTATGACTTTTTTGTAAAGCAGGAGCTACTGTATGAAAACAACCTGCAGAAGGTGATACGTTATGTGATGGATGGCCCTAGTGCAACAGCCATGCCTGGAGAGAGCCCAGGGAATATAGGTGCATATACAGGCTACAAGATAGTAGCAGCCTATATGCAGCAGCACCCGGAGATATCGTTGAAAGAGCTTGTAGAACAACCAATTGACGCACCAAGATTTTTAATGGAATCAAAATACAAACCAAAATAACAGGAATTATGAAGAGAGTATTACTTATTGCATTATCGATATTGACACTATCTGCACAAGCACAATTAGATAAAACAGATTCAGTAAGGACTAACCTTTCGATGAACAACACTGATACTGTGGCGTGGGTTTATAACGGGACATTTAATTTGGGCATCAACGAGGGATTCCTGCACAATTGGGCTGCTGGTGGCGAAATTGCCTCAGCTACCGTCAACGGACTTTTCAGTGGTGTATTGAACAGACTATACCACAGGCATATATGGAGCAACAACCTGGATATGACCTACAGCTTGTTTTACGCATACTCAAACAATTTCACGCCACGCAAAATGGATGACCGTATCGACTATACATCAAAATACGGTTATCAATTAAAAGAGGGGAAAGATTTTTACCTGACCACGTTATTCAACTTCAAATCACAATTTACAAAAGGCTATGATTATGAAGCTGATAATTGGGATACATTCTCAACCTCAAAATTCCTGGCTCCTGCATATTTTATTTTAGCTCCGGGTATTGAATACAGGAAAGGTACTAACCTGAGCCTGTTCATTTCTCCTGTTGCGGGCAGAATGACAGTTGCCAGCAAAATATATACAGAAAGGGCTCCGGAAGGCGCATTTGGTATCGCCTATGGCAAAACCGCAAGGTATGAGTTAGGTGCCTACTTTTCAGGACGGTATGTAGCCAATATAACAGAAAACCTGACCTATAAAGTAAGGGTTGACCTGTACTCCAACTACCTGGCAAAGGATTATACTGATAGTTTAGGTAACGTAGTAAAAAAAGACAGCCCCGGCAACGTAGACGTGCTATGGGATAACCTGTTCTCATGGAAGCTGGCTAAATACTTCAGCCTTACATTAGGAGGTACATTTATTTACGACAATGACATACCATATGTAAGTACTGAGGTTGACAAAACTACAGGCCAGGTTGTTGAGAAGAATGACCTGGGCAACCAGCTTGGTTGGTGGCAGATCAAGCAAGTGTTCAGTATTGGCTTCCTGTACAAATTCTGATATTAAACACTATATTTGAAAGTACGGGAATAAATATACCGGAATAGAAAACAGCATGTCAGAAACTTACCAGATAAAATTAGACCAGTTTGAAGGGCCTTTTGATCTCCTTCTGTTCTTTATAGAGCGGGACGAGCTGGATATTTATAATATCCCGATACACACTATCACAAAAGACTTTCTGGACTATATACACACACTGGAGTCATTGAATATTGAGCTGGCCAGCGAGTTTATTCTATTTGTGTCTACCCTGATGCGTATTAAAGCAAAGATGCTATTGCCTCGAAAGGAACTGGATGAGCAGGGAAATGAGATTGATCCCCGGCAGGAACTGGTAGATAAGATACTTGAGTATAAACGATTCAAAGAAGCATCAGAACAAATGATCGTGCTGGAAGCAGAACGCTTGCTACAGCAGAAACGTGGTAACATCAAAAAAGAGCTGGATGCGCTTGGCGAAGAATATAGTGAAGGGACTGAGATACAGACCATCACTATGTACAAGTTGATGCAAGCCTTTGAGCGCGTTATGAACCGCTATAAGGATAGAACAGACAAGCCACAGCACGTAGTTGTAAAATATAATTACAGCCTGAACAGCCAGCGTAAATACCTTTTAAGTCATATTAAAGAGCATACACGCGTAGCTTTTGAAACTATATTCTCAGAATGTGAAAACCGCATTCACGCAATATTTACGTTCCTTGCACTGCTTGAACTGGTACAGATGAAATACATGGGTTTGATGATAGGGAGCGGCAGAAACAACTTTATTATTGAATGGAACCCTGAGGCTCCGGATAAAATGCCTGAAGAGTTGGAAAAAGAGGAGAAAAACGAGAATGGTAACGCTGAAACGGCATAATAATTGCTCTTAATCTGTTAAGTACAGGTTGCAAAACAAATGGCTCTGAATAACTTCCGGTTATAAAGAGCCATTTGTATTTTTAATTGTACCCATAATGTAAATATTGGATTCAATAGTTACAGGAGTTGTCTCTCCTGTAATATCCATATTGCCGGAGAGTTGTTGTGCAATTTTACCATTTTGCACCAGCCCGCTATTCACAGCTATATCAAGAGACCCACTCTGAGTGCCATTCAACGCCATGCTACTATTTTGTGCCTGTTCTGCATTATCAGAAGTAATGCGTCCTTGTAACTCAACATGTGCAATTCCATTTTTTACAGATACTAACTGGTATTTGTTTTTGATGCGCACATTGGCAAAACCTACTGAGGTAGAAAAGGTCTTTTCCCATATCTGCCCCGGCTGTACCGATGTGCCGGGATACACCTGTAGCGAATGCACCATTATTTTGCGAATAGAGCTATCGCTGAAGTTATAGGCCCCGACTCCGTCGATCGAGCTTTTCATTATTGGTTCAGATGATATTATATCTCCTTTGTCAGACACAGTCATCTTAAAATTCTCATCTATAAGATTACGGAGATCTTCATACATTATGTCTGTTCCGTTATCATTCTCCGAATCGTAGTCTAAAGAGTACAACTGGTTACCTGAACTCATCATGATTCTTTCATAGGTTACAGAAACCGTCTTTTGCCCCGGTTTAACAGCTACTACTTTATAAGCACTTGTCAACGTCATATTCTGGTTGATGACTATTGAATTTTCCTTATCTATCTGTTGGGTAAGCGCAATGTTATTCTTTATTGAATAACGGTATGTGCTGTCAGCATAAAAATTGAATTTAAGGTCTACCGGCCCTGATACTTCACTTTTATCCGCAGGGCTATCACAACTGTTTGCTAAAACAGTGATAACCAGCAAAGTGCATACCAATATCCTTTTGTATAACATATCATTAAAATGCCGGCAATAACTTATCGTACCTGTTTCTATTGATTTGAGCAGCAACAGCATTTTGACAAGAATAACCAGTTACAAAATAGGGCACTAACAAGTATCATGCAACTAAAACGGGCTCTTTTTGAAGAGCCCGTTTTAGTTTTGTCATTCATATTATTTTACCGTATCAGTGTTGTTTCTCCCTTATAGGTTTCTACAAAACCGTCAGGGTAAGCTACCCGTATCAGGTAAGTATAGGTACCTATGTCCTGTGGTTTACCCTGGTAGGTTCCGTCCCAACCCATGCGGCTGTCGTTGGTACTGAACACTTCTATACCCCAGCGATTGAATACTCTGAACTCCATAATACGCTGGAAACTCAGATTCGTTACGCGGAAGATATCGTTCTTTCCATCACCGTTTGGACTGAACGCGCTCGGTACAAACAGGTTATCTTTCTTATCGACTATCACATTGAGTGTATCAAAAGCTCTGCAACCGTTAGTGGCAATACCACCTACGATGTACTTAGTATCCTCGGTTGGACGTGCTATCGGATAAGAGATATTTGGATTGTTCAGTGACGAGACAGGGCTCCAGTTATACAACCTGGCACCTGTTGCCAATATCTGGAACGACTGACCATACTTAATGGTGGTATCATCCTTATTCAGGATACGTACATCCGGCAGTGGCAGTATTTTGATCCTGGCAGCAAGTGTATCGTAACACCAAACACTATCTGAGACAACTATACGGTAATCAGTGCTTCTTTGTGGTCCTATATAGGTAAACCCTTTGGTTGGATCTGTAACACTAACCGGAGCGAGGAAACTATCATTGGCAGCATCATATTCATACCACTTATAGAATTTACCTCCATAGATAGTGAACGGCGCTTTATCTCCCAGACAGAAAGCTGTATCCAGTGGCTCTACTTTCACATCATGTTCCGGTACATATACCTCCAGAGTATCGCGCATGATACATGTACTCCTGCCAATGGTCTGAACGATATAACGACCGGATTTCTTAACATATGCCAATGGCTGAGCTATCGTTGAATCAGACAAATACTCACCTTCTTTCCATTTTATATCAAAAGGTCTTGGCATTGTCTCACAATAGGCAAACTTAAACAATGGTCTGGCCTTACCAGCCATGATATCAGGGTCTTTACCCGTGTTACAAACGAAATCTGTAACATTATTCGCAGGCTTGTATGACAGTCCAGATACATAAGTAGTAGGAGCATATTTAATAACCGGTACAGGATTTGCCGGATCGCAAGCTACAGGTGTAGTATTACTGAAGCACAACTGTATGATCAGGTTCTTGGTTGTATCCCAGTTATAAGCATCTTTGAACTTAAAGATGTATGCACCATCTGTAAGCGTTTCATTAGTAGCTGTATAAACAGTTTGCATACCAAAATTCTCAAAACCTTTTTCCCTGCTTAACTCTTTTGTATCAGTACACTTGAAGGATATTGTGAAATTGGAATAAGTATGACTTGTTCCGTTGAAACCAGTCATTTCAAAACCCAGTGCATTAATAGCGGCAGAGCGCAACCCCCACTCCCACAGATCTTCTTTCGTTACCAGGTATTGTTTTACCGAAGAGCGCACTGTTGTATACATAGTAGGTGCCACATCACCAACGGTATCATAAAATGCCTGGCCATATAGCGGAGATCCATAGAAATCTAATGTATCAGGCTTAGTTCCGGGCAGGTCGCAAATGGTTGATATCTTACTGATTCCACATTGGGCATTATCCAGGGGTCTCCTGCCTTTGATCAAGGCTTCCAGTTGCAGATATGTTGGGCGGCAGATCACCAGAGCATTTTCAGGATCTTCTATATTCTTAGGAGTAATGGTCACTGTATTGGTTGTATCCAGCGATACCCAAACTGTATCCCTTGCCTTACATGTGCCTACAAGGTCAGATGTAGCAACAATATAGCCAGAGGTTTTGGGATTGAATATTGTATCTCCTCCATCAATGTGCGGATACCGTATCGTAGGATTATGTATCAGCATATCCGGGCCCTGAAATCCTATTACAGGACCACCATCAACCATTGACCATTTAAGGTGCAGGTTGTCAGAGCCTTTTACAAATAACTGTACCGGTTGTGGGTTTAACTCACAAATTGTCTGGTCAGGCCCTGCATCAATACCGGGAACTACCCAGATAAGTATTACAGCATTTGTTGTAAGTACGATTGGCTGGCTTGCCTTGCAAGACGAGTCGACAGTTGTAACAACTAATATATGCTGGCCATAATCACCTGTACCAGGTGTCCATGTAAAGGTACTCGTCACTTTACTTGAGCCTGACCCTGAAGACGTAAAGCCAGCACCTGTGAACAAAGACAGGTCAGATCGCATATACACATTATTAGTAGGGTCATCTGTCCAGCCATTCAGATTAAACTGTATTTTACTACCAGGACATGCATATACTATTGAGTCTATCCGTTTGGTCCCATCCTTTCGGTCTACGGGGACCAGTGTGGCATTTTCAAGATTTTGAGCCACTGTATCCATTTTGGGCGGAGATGCTGTACAAGGCAACACAGCTATCTGAACATCCCTGATAATATAGCTACTTTTGTCCGATGCTCTGAATGAGAGCGTATATTGGCCTGTAACAGAAGGAGTAAATGTAGCTGTACCTGTTGAGTTATTCAGACTGTAACCCGAGATCGGCGATGTGGGTGAATATCCCGCAGCATGATTAATCGGGTTATTGGCACCGTTTAAGGGCACAGATGTTATTACATTAACTTTATTTGAATCCCAGGGATCAGGGTCCCACGGAAGATTAAGATAGTTGTATGGCTGGTTGGCACATATGTATGGCAATGGGTTTGAAAGGAAACGTGGTGTATTATTGTAATAATTTGACAGGACATCCATGCCGGCCTCTATATAAAGAGATCCCGTACCGGCAAGGTTGGTGCTTGGATTCCTTGCACTTGAAGACCACCAAAACCGCCAATCCGACTGACCTGAAGGGAGTGTTATTATCCCTGTATATTTCAACCTGTAAAAGCCCGGATACTGGGCATTACCCGGCACCCGGCACTGATTGATCAGCGAATATGTCGGGCATAACTGATCTACAGTATCCATCGGGTCGGCAGGTAATAATTGAGAGAGGGCTGGCCCTCCGTCGTTGGCTGACTGATAGTATACCCTTTCTCCTGTTGTACTAGTTGTTAAACCACAATTACAATAAGAATAGGTGATCAGGGTGACTCTATAAGTATAATCCGGCTGAGGATTACACACATTGACCCCCTTGCCTGCATATTCTATATACATATCTGCCGCTGCAAGGTGGCATGCTTTGGAGACATTAGGAATAATGGCAAGCAACAAGGCAATTATAACTACAAGCGATAACTTTTGGGTAGTTCCGGATATCATGATCTTTCTTTTTAGAAGGGTTATTACTAAAAATAACGTCAGTTCTATAGTAAAGACAAGCCATATCCTTCCGATAGTTGGGTTTGCTTTTTATTATTTTATATTATTACTTGTTGTTAAAAACAGGTACTAAAAGACTAACTATCAGTTTATCTACCTTAATAGCGCGCATAAAAAAGTCCGGAAACATAATGTTCCGGACTTTATGTTATTAACCTTTAATTATTTTATCGTATCAAAGTTGTTTCACCTTTGTAGGTCTCAACAAATCCATCAGGATAAGCTACGCGGATCAGGTAGGTGTAAGTACCCATCTCCTGTGGCTTACCTTCATAGTTACCATCCCAACCCATACGGCTGTCGTTGGTGCTGAACACCTCTACACCCCAGCGGTTGAACACACGGAACTCCATGATGCGCTGGAAGCTCAGGTTCGTTACCCTAAAGATGTCATTCTTACCATCTCCGTTCGGGCTGAACGCACTCGGTACAAACAGGTTATCCTTCTTATCTACTATCACATGCAACGTGTCAAACGCACGGCAACCATTGGTTGCTATACCACCTACGATGTACTTAGTATCTTCGGTAGGACGTGCTATCGGGTATGAGATATTAGGATTGTTCAGCGACGATACCGGGCTCCAGTTATACAACCTGGCACCTGTTGCCAGTATCTGGAACGACTGGCCATACTTGATGGTCGTATCATCCTTGTTCAGGATACGTACATCAGGCAACGGAAGTATCTTGATCTTGGCTGATAATGTATCATAACACCATACACTGTCTGACACCACAATACGGTAATCTGTGCTCCTCTGTGGCCCGATATAGGTGAAACCTTTCGTTGGGTCGATCACACTTACAGGTGTAAGGAAACTGTCATTGGCGGCATCATACTCATACCATTTGAAGAATTTACCTCCATAGATAGTGAACGGTGCTTTATCACCGAGACAGAAGGCTGTATCAATAGGCTCTACGCGCATGTCGTGTTCCGGTACATACACCTCCAGTGTATCGCGCATCAAACAGTTACTGCGGCCAATCGTTTGTACTACGAAGGTTGACGTTTTAGGCACGTATGCCAATGGCTGGGCTATTGTTGTATCTGACAAGTATTCGCCGGAGTTCCATGTAATTACAAAATCAATAGGATCTGCCTCACAATATGAGAATGTAAACAGAGGACGAGCCTGGATCGCTTCTATATTAGGATCTTTATCTATGCCACATACGCTGGTAACAGTAGCGTCAGCTCCTTTCAACACCATACCGGAAACATAGGTAGTTGGTACATAATTAAGCCTTGGAGGTGTTGATGTAACACCACAACCTGTATCAACTGTCGCATTGTCGCTGTAACATAATTGAATGATCAGGTTCTTGGTGGTATCCCAGGTGTAAGGAGTAGTAAAGTTAAAATAATGAATTCCGTCCTCAAACGTAACTGCATTATTGTAATAAACCTGCGTCATACCGAAGTTCTCGAAACCATCTGCATCTTTAAGCGCTTCTTTTGAAGTACATTTTATGAATATACGGAAGTTGCTGTATACATAAGTTGGATTAGAAGTACCCTTACACTCGATTGCCAAACTACGGATAGTAGACGAGTATATTTTTGATTTAGCCATTTCATCCCTACGCACCAGGTACTGCATCCTTGATGTACGTAATGAGTTATGCATTATCGGCGATACACGTCCGATAGAATCATAATAAAGGTCACCATATATGGGGGAGCCATATAAAACAGCCGTGTCCTGTTTAGCACAGATGGTAGGATTACCCACACCGCATGCTACATTATTTTTTGGTGGCTTACCTTTCAGCAAAGCCTCTAACTGTATATAACCCGGGCGGCATAATACCAGTGCGTTATCCGCATTATTAGGATTCTTAGGAGTGATGGTTACTTTGTTGGTCTCATCAATAAAGACCTGAACCGTATCACTTGATTTACATGTTGCTATCAGATCCGGGGTAGTAACAACATAATCTGTAGTTACCGGAGGAGTTGCCAGTGGATTGTGAATGGTATCATCACTCAATGTTGTGGCAGGACCACCGTTTACCGTCCATTTCAAACGAAGGAAGTCTGCCCCTCTTGTAAATAGCTGAACAGGTTGTGGATTCAATTCGCATATCGGCAAGTCCGGGCCCGCATCAAGACCTTCAACAACCCTGATAAGTACAACCCTGTAGTTGGTCAACACGATAGGCTGCCATAATGTACACGTAGAGTCTTTAGATTCTATTACGAGTGAATGGTCTCCTATATGAGACTGTGTAGGGGTCCATGTAAAGTTACCGGTTACACTATTACTACCCTGACCTGTAACTGTAAAGTTAGAACCGGGCAATAAACTTGTGTTGGCGTACATATACACATTGTGTGTTGTACTATCTGTAGCTGAGTTAACAGAAAACTCCATTGCACTACCGGGACACACATATACTACCTCACCTTGTGTAGGTGTCTGCACAAGTGTTGCATTTTGTATCGACGTGATTACCTGTGCAACTGAATCAATATCAGGCGGTGGTGCTGTACATGGCAACACTGTTACCTGCACATCCCTGTATACATAACTTAAAAGCTGGCCTGATCCTCTTTCATAATCTTCACCTCTGAAAGCCAACACAAAGAATCCTGTAGTTTTTGGTGTGAATGTAGCACTACCTGTTAATGGATTAAGCTGATATCCTGTAGAAGAGCCAATAGGGTCTGCCAGGCTCCAGCCTGCATTGTAACCACATACCTGGCCTGTCTGGTTTACGCCACCACCGGTAGGCGTAAACGGAATTTGTTGATATACGTAAATTGAGTCACCATTAGGGTCGTAAGGTGCATTAAGATAGGTAGTTGGCTGACCAACACATATATAAGGCAAAGGATTACTTAAGAACCTTGGTGTACTGTTATTATACTTGGTTACGTTATTAAGTCCCGCTTCCACATAAATACTACCGCAACCTGACAGGTTACTGTTGTTACGCCCCCCGTTCGACCAGAAAAACCGCCAATCGGTCTGGGCGGAAGGCAGTGTGACCGTTCCTTTATACGTTCGGACCCTGAATGCCGGGAACCTTGATGCCGTGCTCAACTGTTTACAACTGTTACTATCCGCAAACTGCGCACAAAGCTGGTGCGATGTATCCGGTGCTGTAGTAAGGCTGGTTACAGTAACGGTACCTGATGCATTTGGGCTTCCAGCTGCCTCAAGAGTAGCTGACTTGTAATACACCGGTGCTGTAGTACCTGCATCCAGGTAACATGTCTGACAGGCATGATATACAATTAACGTTATCTCATATTGATAATCCGGTGTGCCACAACCATTAGCACCCGTACCAATATAAGTAACATAAATGTCAGCTGCAGCAAAGTGACATGCTTTCGCCTTCGTTGCACCCAGCGTTGATATCAGCATTAATAGGATCGCAAGCTGATAAAACTTGATTTTTTGTAACAGGGACACCATATTTTAGTCTTTAAAAAAATGTATATGACGCTAATTTAGTTAAATTTCTATTATAACATACATTTAACCTACCAGCATTTTCCACATACTGATGACAATCATTTTTTCAAAAACGTTGGGAAAAAATAAAAATCTTATTAAGATTTTTAAAACAAAAAAGCCTGCACTTATAAATGCAGGCTTTTTATATATAAAAATTTATCTTTTATCGTATCAGCGTTGTTTCACCTTTGTAGGTCTCAACAAATCCATCAGGATAAGCTACGCGGATCAGGTAGGTGTAAGTACCCATCTCCTGTGGCTTACCTTCATAGTTACCATCCCAACCCATACGGCTGTCGTTGGTGCTGAACACCTCTACACCCCAGCGGTTGAACACACGGAACTCCATGATGCGCTGGAAGCTCAGGTTCGTTACCCTAAAGATGTCATTCTTACCATCTCCGTTCGGGCTGAACGCACTCGGTACAAACAGGTTATCCTTCTTATCTACTATAACATGCAGCGTGTCAAACGCACGGCAACCATTGGTAGCTATACCTCCTACGATGTACTTTGTATCCTCGGTAGGACGTGCTATAGGATAAGAGATATTAGGATTGTTCAGTGACGATACCGGGCTCCAGTTATACAACCTGGCACCTGTTGCCAGTATCTGGAACGACTGGCCATACTTGATGGTCGTATCATCCTTGTTCAGGATACGTACATCAGGCAACGGAAGTATCTTGATCTTGGCTGATAATGTATCATAACACCATACACTGTCTGACACTACTATACGGTAATCTGTGCTCCTCTGTGGCCCGATATAGGTGAAACCTTTCGTTGGGTCGATCACACTTACAGGAGTAAGGAAACTGTCATTGGCGGCATCATACTCATACCATTTGAAGAATTTACCTCCGTAGATAGTGAACGGTGCTTTATCACCGAGACAGAAAGCTGTATCAATAGGCTCTACGCGCATGTCGTGTTCCGGTACATACACCTCCAGTGTATCGCGCATCAAACAGTTACTGCGGCCAATCGTTTGTACTACGAAAGAGGTACTCTTAGGAACGTATGCCAAAGGTTGTGTTATTGTAGAATCTGACAGATATTCGCTCTTGTTCCACGTGATAATGAAGTCAAGCGGATCGGCCTCACAATATGCGAACCTGAATGCGGGGCGACCTAAAATAGCCGCTATTGTAGGATCTTTATCTACACCGCAAACACTTGTAACTGTTGCATCTGCTCCTTTCAGGGTCAAACCTGAAACATAAGTTGTAGGTACATATTTTACAACAGGAGGAGCAGAAGTAACACCGCAACCCGTATCAACCGTTGGATTATCACTGAAACAGAACTGAATGATCAGGTTCTTCGTGGTATCCCATGAATATGGCGTGGTAAACGGATAGAAATGTTCCCCGTCATCAAATGTTACATTAGCGGCAGAATATACCTGGGTCATTCCGAAATTCTCAAATCCATCTTTATCGCTCAACTGCTCTTTTTCTGTACACTTGATATATATCCTGAAATTAGAATAAGCGTAAGTAGGAGTGGTAGTACCCTTCGTTTCTAAGCTTAAGCTACGGATTGTAGAAGAGAATATATCTGATTTGTTCAATTCACCCCTTCTTATCAGGTATTGCATCCTTGATGTACGCAATGTATTGTACATAATAGGAGACGCCGTACCGATAGTATCAAAAGCCAGGTTTCCGTATAACTCAGAACCAAACACAGCGCCCGTATCCTGTTTAGAACAAATAGTAGGATTACCTACACCACAGGCAACGTTGTTTTTCGGCGGTTTTCCTGAAAGCAGGGCTTCCATCTGAATATAGCCGGGGCGACACAACACAAGTGCATTATCAGGATTATTCGGATTCTTTGGAGTGATGGTCACTTTATTGGTCTCATCTATGAACAGTGTAACCGTATCCTTAGCACGGCACGAACCGGCAAGGTCAACTGTAGACACGACATAATCCGTTGTTTTCGAAACAGTAGCGGTCGGGTTGTACAGAGTATCATCACTGATACCTACCGCAGGCCCCCCGTTCAGGGTCCATTTCAGACGCAGGTCTTCATAGCCTCTAACAAACAGTTGAACAGGTTTAGGGTTCAACTCGCAAACCGGCTGATCCGGACCGGCATCAATACCGGTAAGTACTTTTATCAGGATAACACGATAGTTGGTTAATACGATAGGTTGAGAGATCAAACAAGTTGAGTCTTTAGATTGTACCACTAAAGTATGTTCGCCTATATCGCTTGTGGTAGGGGTCCATTTGAATGTACCTGTAACATTTCCTGTACCCTGGCCCGTAGTCGTAAAACTTGAACCCGGAATAAGACCTGTATTGGCATACATATAGACGTTGTGTGATGGATCTGCTGATTTTGAGTTCAGGTCAAATTCCATATCACTACCGGGACACACAAATACAGCCTGTCCTTTAAATTGCGTATTTACCACAGTACCATTGGTAATCGAAGCAATGGCTTGCGTCAGTGAGTCGATACCCGGAGGTGGTTCAGTACAAGGCAATACAGACACCTGTACGTCACGATATACATAACTCAGTCTTATATTAGTTCCTTTCAGGTAATCCTCCCCCCTGAAAGCCAGTACGAATTGACCTGTTTGAGTAGGTTTAAAATCTACACTACCTGTTGTCTTATTCAGGTTAAAACCTGTGCTGGACACGATCGGGTTCGCATAGGTAGATGGTGCCGTATAATTACACTGCGTACCCGTGCTTGTGTATGGTGGTTGTATTTCAACATTTATTGAGTCACCATCAGGATCATATGGGCCGTTCAGGTAAGTATTAGGCTGATTAACACATATATACGGTAAAGGATTACTCAGGAATTTCACCGTGCTGTTGTTGTATTTAGTCAGGTTATCCAGCATGGCCTCTACATACAGAGAACCGCAACCACCCAGGTTTACGTTACTGTTACTACGTGCACTACCCGACCACCAGAATCTCCAGTCTGTCCTGGCATAAGGCAGTTTCAAAGTATCACTCACATGCCTGCGTACTTTGAACGCGGGATACCTGCTGGCAGTTTTCAGATTGGTTTTGCAACTGTTACTATCATCAAACTGGGCACATAACTGGTGCACAGTATCTATATTGGTTTGTGGATCTGTAGCTACAAAATTACCACTTGGATTAGGGAGACCATCAGCCTGTGCACTGGCCGATGCATATTGTATTGTAGCGGTTGTACCACCTGTTCCCTGGCAGGATATACATGCATAGTAAATATCCAGCTCCACAATATACCAGTATTTGGTCGTTCCGCTACAACCGTCGGCACCCGGCCCTACATATCTGATACTGATATCAGCAGCGGCAAAGTGGCAGGCATTTGCCTTGGGCAAACCGATAAGGCTGGTCATAATAAAGACCATAAGCACGGTAAAAAAGCCTCTTAATTTGTTGAAATGAATCATGCGTAGTGCTTTCTTTTAATAAATATTACTTATTTGAAATTCAATAGATTACAGTATAAATCGCTCAAAAACAGCAATAAAATACCACATCTTCTATATAATGACATACTTATATAAATAAAAGGTTGGGCAATTCAGCTTTTTTAAGCTTTAAAAATTTCCTCTGAAAATAAAAAAAAGGCTTGTATTAATACAAGCCTTTTTAAATATAATTTTTATTAATACCAACAAATTACCTTATTAAAGTTGTTTCACCTTTGTAGGTCTCAACAAATCCATCAGGATAAGCTACGCGGATCAGGTAGGTGTAAGTACCCATCTCCTGTGGCTTACCTTCATAGTTACCATCCCAACCCATACGGCTGTCGTTGGTGCTGAACACCTCTACACCCCAGCGGTTGAACACACGGAACTCCATGATGCGCTGGAAGCTCAGGTTCGTTACCCTAAAGATGTCATTCTTACCATCTCCGTTCGGGCTGAACGCACTCGGTACAAACAGGTTATCCTTCTTATCTACTATCACATGCAGCGTGTCAAACGCACGGCAACCATTGGTTGCTATACCACCTACGATGT
This sequence comes from Chitinophagales bacterium, assembly GCA_020636495.1. Classification (NCBI taxonomy): domain Bacteria; kingdom Pseudomonadati; phylum Bacteroidota; class Chitinophagia; order Chitinophagales; species Chitinophagales bacterium. The sequence goes on from JACJXQ010000008.1 coordinate 2,575,322, forward strand.
ACTTAGTATCTTCGGTAGGACGTGCTATCGGGTATGAGATATTAGGATTGTTCAGCGACGATACCGGGCTCCAGTTATACAACCTGGCACCTGTTGCCAGTATCTGGAACGACTGACCATACTTGATGGTCGTATCATCCTTGTTCAGGATACGTACATCAGGCAACGGAAGTATCTTGATCTTGGCTGATAATGTATCATAACACCATACACTGTCTGACACCACAATACGGTAATCTGTGCTCCTCTGTGGCCCGATATAGGTGAAACCTTTCGTTGGGTCGATCACACTTACAGGTGTAAGGAAACTGTCATTGGCGGCATCATACTCATACCATTTGAAGAATTTACCTCCGTAGATAGTGAACGGTGCTTTATCACCGAGACAGAAGGCTGTATCAATAGGCTCTACGCGCATGTCGTGTTCTGGTACATACACCTCCAGTGTATCGCGCATCACACAGTTACTGCGGCCAATCGTTTGTACTACGAAGGTTGACGTCTTAGGCACGTATGCCAATGGCTGAACTATGGTAGTATCTGACAAATACTGGGAATTCGTCCATTTTACATCAAAAGGCAATGGATCAGCCTCGCAATAAATGAAGTGTAATACCGGACGGGCAGGCACATCAAGTATGTTCGGGTCCTTATCAATACCACATACACTTGTAACAGTAGGATCAGCTCCTACCAGTTTCAAACCGGAAATATAAGTAGTCGGTACATATGGAATAATTGGCGGGCTACTAGAGACACCACATCCTGTATCAACATCAGGGTTGTCACTATAACAAAATTGTACGATCAGGTTTTTGGTGGTATCCCAGTTATATGCAGACGTAAAAGGATATACGTGCAAACCATCTTCAAAAGTCACGGTAGGCGCAGAGTATACCTGTGTAAGACCGAAATTCTCGAATCCTGTATTTTTACTGAGTTCATTTTTTTCGGTACACTTAACAAATATCCTGAAGTTACTATATACATAGCCCGGGTTACTTGTTCCTTTAGCTTCCATTGCCAGTCCCCTGATGGTGGACGAATAAATGTCCGCGTTCTGCAGGTCTTCTTTATGTATCAGGTATTGTTGCTTGTTCGTACGTAAAGTTGTGAACATAATTGGAGAGTTTACGCTGAACGTATCGTAAGGCACACGCCCGTATACAGCAGATCCGTAAACTATTCCCGTATCAGGCTTAGAACAGATGGTTGGCCCACCGGTACCACATGCTACATTATTCTTAGGTGGCCTTCCGGATATTAACGCTTCCAGCTGAATATACCCTGGCCTACATAGTACCAGTGCATTTTCGGGATTGTTCGGATTTTTAGGTGTGATCACAACACCGTTTGTTTTATCAATAAATACAGAAACAGTGTCTACTGATTTACAGCCACCTATCATTTGAGGTGCCGAAACAATATAGTCTGTAGTTACGTCAGGCTTCGCCCTAGGGTTATGTATCGTCAGATCACTAAGACCTTCAACCGGGCCTCCACCTGCAACTGACCACACAAGACCGATACTGTCTGCAGCGTCTGCACCACGCACAAATAGTTGTACAGAGTCACCGCCAATCTCACATATAGGCAAATCTGGTCCAGCATCCAGTCCGGAAACCACTTTGATCAACAGTACCGTATAGTTTTTCAGAACAATCGCAAAACCGGTACCACTACAAGTTGAATCTTTACCCGTTATTATAAGTGTGTGCTCACCTATATCAGAAGAGGTAGGTGTCCATGTAAATTCACCCGTAACACTTGCTGTGCCTGCACCCGTAGTAGTAAATGCTGAACCCGGAATACTACCTACGTTCGCTTCCAGGTAGATATTACTGTTGGGGTTTGTTGATTTTGTATTTACCGGAAATTTGATATTACTACCCGGGCATGCTAATATCGCATCCTCACCATTTACCTTCACCAGGCTGGCATTATCGATCGTCAATGGCAAGTCGTCTACGGCAGGCGGAGGAGCGTTGCAACCAAATACAGAAACCTGTACGTCACGTACAACGAATCCTAACGATATACCTGTACCGCGTTCAAATTCTTCGCAGCGAAATGCCATAACATATTTTCCCTGGTTGGCAGGGGTGAACGATGCACTCGCAGTTGCATTATCAAAGTTGAATGATGTTCCCGGAGCAGCACCCATAGGGTCTGCAAGAGAATAATTTGGCGCCAGGTAAGGGATAGGCGTGTTAGCTGCGCCCAGTGGTGCCTGAACTTTAGTGAACATTGAGTCGCCATTGGGATCATATGGGCCATTCAGGTAAATTGCTGGCTGCATAGCACATATATATGGCAATGGTTTCACCAGAAACCTTGGTGTGCTATTATTGTATTTTGTCAGGTTATTCAATCCTGTCTCAATGTAGAATGAGCCGTTAGACGCACCATTCACGATACCACTATTTCTGCAACATGATGAATAAGAGAATAACCAGTCTGTTTGTGCAGAGGGCAACACCAGAGTATCTACAAACCTGTGCCTGATATAAGCAGGGAAAGTAGACGCATTGGCGGGGGTAATACATGAGTTCTGAGGAACAAAAGCTTCGCACAGGTCATGCAAAGTATCTTTTATGGGGTTGCTCATATTAATTGAGCTTGACACACCGGCATTCACAGAACCATAATTCACCAATGCCGTAAGCGGTGCCGGCGAACCTCCTTCACAGGCCCGGTAGATGTCTATCGTCAGCAAGTATTTATACTCACTTGTATTACTACATCCGTCTGCTCCCTCTCCGATATAGGTTAAATAAATCTCTCCTGCTGCAAAATGCGATGCAAAAGCTCTGTCTTGATTAAAGCACATTAGCAACAGCGTTACAAACGCTGTTGCTAATGATTGTACAAACTTTCTATACATAAACTTCATATTTCAAGTCATGCAACTCATACTGATTGATATATTATCTGCCAGATATTAACGTATCAGTGTTACGTTGCCTTGTTTTCTAAATGTTTGTCCTGATGGTGTTACTGCTTCTATTGTGTACAGGTATACGCCCATCGGTTGTATCTCACCATTGTAGGTGCCATCCCAACCTTCATTGATGTCTTTGGTCTCAAATACCTTAGCTCCCCAACGGTTGTACACCGCAAAGCTCTTCAGGTCTGCTATACCTCTCCTCACTATCTTCAGCGTTCCGTTAGTACGCTTACCCGGAGTGAATGCATTCGGCATCGTCAGGTAGCTGTCATTGTTCACGATCACATCCAGTGAATCCGTTACCATACAACCAGCCTCTGTGCGGCCATGTACTATATACCTCGTATTCACTTTCGGACTTACCGACGGATTGCTGATATCTGCATTGTTCAGACCCAGTGGTGGGAACCATGTATAGTACAGGCAGTTACCTCCGGGATCCATCTGGTAGCTCTCTCCAGGATAGATCGTTATTGAATCCGGCATGTCTATCACTGCCCTCGGGCGTACCGTGATGCTGATATGCGCAGTATCCAGGCAACCAAGGCTGTCTACGCCATATACTGAATATTGCTGATCTGCTACTGGCCATATACGTGGTTGCATGCTGCTCACACTGCTGATGTTGAAATCAGGTAACCAGTAGAACTTAGTGCCGCTCGCTACATTCATATCTATAGATATGGTATCACCCGGACAGATCGCGGTATCATTCGGCAGGAACAGGAATGTCGCTGAGAAGACATTCAGGCTCACCTCATCACTATCGCTACAACCAGCCGGCGTCTTAGCTATGAACTTCAACGTCGTGGTTCCCTCAGTGATCGCTGAGAAGATCGGGTTGGTACGGTCTGTGAAATCCAGTGCCTCGCCAGGTGCCCATGAATAGATGTAGTCGTGGTAACTATCCGGTGATACTACGGCTGTCAGTTGCATCGTATCGCCATAACACATACTCGCATCATCATCTACACTAACGGTCGGGTTAGGTTGTACATTGATCACAAACTCTGCCGATGTATCGCCGTTGGGTGCACCCAATGGTACATTCTTACACTTGTAATAATCACCGGTGATCACATAGGTGTGATTACCCGTATCACCGGGAGTGATCGTTGTTACGATATCATTTGACGGATTGTACGTAGCTGCGCCGTCTGTTTTAGAATTCCATACGATATTATAACGTGCATCCATTTTACCCAGTACATCTACTGACTGGCCAACACATATCTGTGTATCATGGTTATCCAGTGTCAGACCCGTCAATACGTCTATCAGTACTGTATCCAGTGTCTTACAACGGTTATCGCTGGATCCTACTTCTACTGTATATTGGGTAGTTGTTTTCAGTTTGGCATCCGGCTTGTCTGAAGTAGCACTGCTCAATCCTGTTGCAGGTGTCCATTTTACATTATAAGTTACACCAGGACTCTTAACGATTCCCAGGTCCAGCGGCAAGGTTACGCCAGGACAGGTAGTATCATCAGGCTGACCGCTCATAGTGGGGCCATTCAGTACCGTGATCACTACTGTATCCTTGTTGAACGTAGGACAGTATGGGTTGATCGTTGAGGTTGCCAGGTAAGTGGTCGTTACTTTTGGTGTAGCTACAGGGTTAGGTATGTTCGGGTTAGACAAACTGGGGTCTGTACCGCTCAATACCGTCCACTGGTAGTTCGCTCCGCCGGTTACACCCAGGAAGGCAGGCTCGCCGTAACAGATACTCGTATCTGGTGAAGCCTCTACAGGGCCCCAGATCTGAAGGTCTACCGTCTTGGCATACTGTAACAGGATGCCCGGTGGTTTACACGTTGAGTCCTTGATGATCACAAGGAAACTGTGTTTACCCACATCATTGATCGTTGGTGTCCATGAGAAACAGCCTCTTACTGAGTCTGTCTTCAGGTTAGTATATGTAAGTGCTGCGCCGGGTATTGCAGTAAGCAGGTTATCTTCTGCAAGCAATACGGCACCTGTATCAGTAGATTTGATCACAAAACAGAAGTTCAGGTTCTGGCCAACACAACCATATACAAATCCGTTGCTGAATACTCCGCTATCATTAATAGATACTGTATCCAGTGTAGGGGCTATCGTACTACATGGCAGTACCTGCACCTGGATGTCGCGCATGATTGAACCTATCTCTGAAAAATTATTACCGTTCTTCCTGAACTCACGGGTCTTCATGGTCAGTGTGGCTGCACCCTGCAGGGTAGCTGTAAAAGACATCTGGCCATTCGCACCGTTCAGACTGAATGAGTTATTCGTTTGAAGCGGGTTATTGGTAAAATTAATTGGGGGTGTAAGTGTTACCAGCGATGCATTAGCAGGTGTACCAACACAGTTACCTGCTGCCAGTGGGTTGATCATCTGCGACCATAAAGAGTCACCGTCAGCATCCAGGGCTCCGTTATTATAAGTATATGCCTGGTTCAGACAAACATATGGTATCGGCTTAACCGAATAGTATGGAGATGAGTTCAACCATGTAAAACTGCTGTTGAACGCTGTTTCAACATATAAGTTACCCGGAACGATGTTGGTTTGAGGGTTACGTGCGTTGATCGACACACCAAATTTCCAGTAGTTACACTTTAACGGCAATGTTGCGATACAAGAGTACCACCACTCACGGTAACCCGGAACATTGGATGATGAGTTATCACACTTATTGGAATATTGAGAACATCCGGCAGATACGGAAGAACCATTCGGCCTGTTGTCCGGCGGTAATGTACCTGTCCACTTTTGCATAGTAATGCTGAAATTCTGATTGGTACAGGTGTTATAGAAACACAGGTCTGCAGTAGGAGGTTCAGATATACCTGTACAGTCGCGATAGAACTTAAAGAAGAACTGGTAAGTTGAATCACTGATATGTACATAAATTATCTCTGCGCCCGCAGCATGCGAGGCAGAAGCTTTCTGGCTTGAAAAAATAACCAGCAGGGCTACTACAATGGTGAACGATAATGATGAGAGTAATTTTCTCATGACCATATTTATTTAAATATTTAACATATACAACCTAAGCCGTATATAAGTATTATCTTTTATACTTTAGTCTCACAAAGATAAAAAAATCAATACAAAACTATACGCTTTGTATAAATAGACATACCAGAAATGAATTAAGGTTGGGAGCCTTTCCAAAAATCAATCAAATGACTTATAACAACCTCATTATCAACATCATTCATGCACTTAAAATGTTTCTTCGGGCAAGAGTCATACCCTATCTTACTACATGGCCTGCAATTAATATTACAATTTTCGATAATTACAGACTTAGGGCTGACATTTGTCTGCAGATTATTGAACCCGTAATAGGGGAACATTCCCATAGAAGGAACAGTATTCCCCCACAATGATATTACTGGCTTTTTTAATGCAGCAGCAATATGCATAAGCCCCGTATCATTACTTATTACAACTTTTGCATATCTAACAAGACTGGCAGACTCATTTAGTTTGAACTTACCACATGAGTTGTAGATTTTCACTTTATCTGTAACTGCTATTTTCTCACCGGCGTCACGATCTTCAGGTCCACCCAAAAGAATTATTGGATAGGGACATTTTTTACAAAACTCGATCCATTTATCAACAGGGTACTTTTTCGTTGCATATGAGCCGCCGATTACACAAGCGACATATCCGGCCCAATGACTCATGGGTATATCTTTGCTGCCGACCTCTGCCTCTTCAGGAATAAAATAATCCAACCCTTGTCCATCATTTTTCACTCCCAAATCACGCACTGCCTCAAAATAGCGATCCACAATACTCTTATCCGGCAGAATATTTTTTTTGAAGTTGACCAGTATCCATTTCTCAAAATTGAGTTTATTAAAAGAAAAAGAATGACACCCCAGTGACCGCTTAACTTTCAACGACCTGATGTTCTTATGCAGATCAATTATATGATCATACTTTTCCTTTCTTAATGCCGGCATTATTTTATCTAAACTATCTTCCAGGAAATAACACCTGTCAATATTCGGATTATGTTCAACAACTGCGCGAAAGGAGGCCTTCGTCAGGAAGTGAACCTGCATGCCCGGTATCCGTTTCAGACAACGCACCACGGGGCTGGTTAATACTATATCACCTATTGAGGAAAACCGGACGATCAGCACTTTCATTCAGCCAAAATAATTTAATAAGTTGCAAATACCACAATGGATATTATGATGCATTCAAGATTTAATTTGATGGTGCAAATTTCAATTCACACCAGGCTTTATCTTCTGTGACCATCAATACTTCTTTTGCACCACTGCTGATACCAATGATACAATTGTAATATTGCTTGGTGTTTGGTATAGGCCCCAGCACTTTTACAAAGACCGTTTTGTCTGTGCCCGGATTGTAAACCTTAATTATAGTACCCGGCTTTGCCATATTGTGGAATGCAAAAAAAGTTGTGCTGCTTTTGAGTTTACCCTTATTTTCATAAAACACAGCTGTGCCCTTCTCCTCTGTCACTACTTCTTCTTTATCAGTCTGTGCCTGGTATGCTTTTTCTATTTCAGGCAGCGTATCGTACTTATTACCTATTACATATTCGATAACAGTCTGCCCCTTCTTATTTTTACGACCGTTTGACTGACTGCCATTCTGCACCGGCTTCTGTTCTTGCTCTTTTTTATTTTCTATACCCTGTTTATTCACAGAAACTGTATCAGCGACCGGAGCATCTGATGCGTCGTACAAAACCCAGCCAACAAAAAGATGCTTGCCTTCTTCCAGGTAATTATCCGACATTGCGTTCCAGTCTTGCATGGTGCGTTGAGAGACACCTGCAAGGTGCGCTAACCTGAACATATTATCATACTTGCGCACAACGTAGGAAAGCGGTCTTGTGTCAAACCTATTAGCAGAAACACCCTTTGCCTGGTTATAAGGACCGAAAGGAATATATAGTATTGAACCCGGTTGAAGTATGGTTTGGAAATCAACACCATTCATATCGGCCAGTAACGCCGGCGGAACATGAAACCTGCGCGAAAGCATGAAAAGATTCTCTCCTGTTTCTACTTCGTGCTCAATCGCCCACTTATCATTGTAAAACACAACGCGTAGTGTGTCGATATCCGGGTTGTCTGCTGTTACCCTTATCTGCGATATTGCCGGCGTGGCAATTCCTAATGTAAATATGAATAATAGCACCCTGAGCATAATTCTACCGGATTTTACAACGGTTCAAAATACAATAATTATGCCCAACCTTCAACACTTATACATTTTAACATAACAGACATAATTACCATAAGACCACAACGGCATTAAAATATGCCGGTATAGTTATGAGGGGTTATTGCCTTGAGCTCCCTTTTGACCGTTGCAGATACCTTGAGTGTCTTGATAAATTCATGTATATCCTCTTTTGTGATACTTGTCTTTCCACGTGTCAGGTCTTTTAACGCCTCATAAGGTTTAGGATAATTCTCCCTGCGCAGGATAGTCTGTATCGCTTCTGCCACAACTGCCCAGTTGTTATCCAGGTCTTGTTTCAGTTTGTCTTTATTCAGCAACAGTTTACCCATTCCCTTCTCAAGGCTGCGCAATGCCAGGTAGCTATGTGATAAAGGCACACCTATATTACGCAATACGGTGCTATCTGTCAGGTCGCGCTGCAGGCGGCTGATGGGCAACTTGGCACTCAGGTGCTCGTATATGGCATTAGCAATACCCAGGTTGCCTTCCGCATTTTCAAAATCAATAGGATTTACTTTGTGCGGCATAGCACTACTGCCTATCTCTCCGGCCTTTGTCTTTTGCCTGAAGTATTCCATTGAAATATAAGTCCATATATCCCGAGAAAAATCTATGAGGATATTATTGATACGCTTTAATGCATCAAACTGGGCAGCGATATTATCGTAATGCTCTATCTGGGTGGTGTACTGCATACGTTCCAGCCCCAGTTTGTTGTTTACGAATTCATTGCCGAGCTTCTCCCAGTTCATACCCGGGAAGGCTACATTGTGCGCATTGAAATTACCCGTAGCGCCACCAAACTTAGCAGCATGAGGTATATGACTCAGCAAGCGTACCTGGCCTTCAAGCCTTTCTGCAAACACCATCATTTCTTTGCCCAGCATGGTAGGCGATGCCGGTTGACCATGCGTACGTGCCAGTAAAGGAATCTCACCCCAATCTTTTGCCATCTTCTTTATAGCCAAAACGGTATTTTGCAATAAAGGCAGGTATTCATTCTCCATCGCTTCTTTCCAGCTCAGGGGAATAGCGGTATTATTGATATCCTGCGAGGTGAGACCAAAGTGTACCCACTCTAAAACATCTTCACCTCCCATAGCTTTCAGCTTTTCTTTCAGGAAGTATTCTACCGCTTTAACATCATGATTCGTGATACGTTCTGTGTCCTTTATCTGCTGTGCATCTTCTATGGTAAAGTCTGTATATATCCTGCGGAGTTTCGCGGGCTTTACTTCTGCCGGAAGGGTAAATATCTTCTTTTGAGCCAGGAAGATGAAGTACTCTACTTCTACCAGTACCCGGTAACGGATAAGCCCGAACTCAGAAAAATAAGGCGATAATGATGCCAGTTGATTCCTATAACGTCCATCTACGGGACTGATTGCTGTAAGTGCTGATAATTGCATGGGTGCAAATTTACGTTTTCGGGTTGGTAAATTCTTAATAGGGGTCACTGAAGAATGACAATGCGTAACCGGCACCCCAAAATTGTTAAGTAACAACGGAAAGAACGTACTAAAAACAGTTTCCCTGCAACAAACATAGCAACCTAAAAGACTAATGATCAAATGATTAGCATCTATTTTGTTAAGTTTTGTTAAGTAAATACGTATACTCACAAACAAATCTGCCCATAAAAAACGCCCCGATGTAGCGGGGCGTTTTACAAATATTGTTTTTTCACTATGTCGATACTGCAACGTCATACAAGTAATTTCAAAGCAGGTATTTAAAACAAATATACAACATAATAACAATAATACAAATTATTATTTTACGAATAATTCTGGCAGCTACTACTACCCTACCGATACGCCTATAAGGCTGCCAATACCATAAGTAACCGCGGCTGCCAGCAAACCGAACAATACCTGCCTGAAACCGGAATACCATACACTCCTGCCGGTAAACAGGGTTATTGCAGCGCCTATCAGAAACAAACCTGCGGCACTTAACGCCACACTCAGGTAAATAGCCTGCACTCCACTTGTAAACAAAAACGGAGCCACCGGTATTATAGCCCCTATGGCAAACAGGAAAAAGGAGTATAATGCAGCTTCTATCGCCGAGCCTTTCAGGTCTTCGGTATTAATACCCAACTCTTCTTTTACCAATATCTCATGTGCACGCCCGGTGTCCGACATAATATCCCGGGCCATGCTTTTTGCCTGCTCTTCAGGTATACCCTTTGCCATGTATATCAATGCCAGTTCCTGTTCTTCTCCTTCAGGATTGGTTTCCAACTCATCCATTTCCAGTTGCATCTGGTTTTCTGACAACTCCTGGGAGCTTTTTACGGATATCCACTCGCCCAACGCCATAGACAAGGCACCCGCCAGCAAGCCGGCCAGGCCAGCCAGTAAAACACCACTCCCTCCCTCTGTTGCCCCCGCTACTCCCATCACAAGGCTAAAGTTTGATACCAGTCCATCATTACCCCCCAGCACGGCTGCACGCAGCGCATTCCCCCCTACTGAACGATGGCGTTTTTCAAGCCGTGTCATCATATCCACTGCTGTGCCTGCATCCTTTTCAGCAATTGCCTTCAGTATCTTTACATGATTGGTCTCCATGCCGGATATGGGCATGTTATTTTTCCTTTTACCGGCTATTATGGCTCCTGACAAGCTTTTTTCCGTGTCCATAAGCACACCTAAAACATAGTCATAGCCAAACAACTTTCCTATAAGGTTCAGTGTTTTAGCTCTACCTGACGGAGGCGGTAATTTTGTCGCAGCATGATCTGTCTTGCGCATAAAAGCCAACGCGTGCCCCTTCTCTATATCACTCATCTGCGCAAAAACATTTGCGACCTGCTTATCAGTCTCTTTTGCTGCCAGCATTCCATACAGGTAGGATGCATCTACCTCTGTCTGCAAATTTTTATTTGTTGCCATATTTTGTGCTTTCACTTGTACATCATACATAAATGTAACGTTAACTTTCAGCATCTGCAATGACATACAGTAGTATATTTACACAAACAACAACTGCATGCAACGACCAGATAGCAATGAATACAAACCCTTTGCCGAACGTTATATACAACTTGTTCCTGAAGGTGATTTTATGGAACTATACAGGCAAAATACCGACGACGCAATAGGATTCTTCAGTAACCTTCCTGCAAACAGACATGAGTATAGATACGCAGAGGGTAAATGGACGCTGAAAGAAATGCTGATGCACATTGCTGATACAGAAAGAGTGATGAACTACCGTGCTTTAACAGGAATAAGAGGTGACAGAGCTGCAATAATGTATGATATGGACCAGGACCTGTACGCGGCCGGGGCAGACGTCTCGGGCAGAACATGGGATGATATACTTGAGGAGTTTGCTGCTGTGCGTACAACAGGGTTGAAACTTTTCGGCCATATTACGAGTGAGCAAAGCAGGGCTGTGATACACATGATCGATGGCGGCACATTTACGGTCAGAGCTTTGGGATACATCAACATTGGACATATGCTACACCATATGAACATCATCAATGAGCGATATTTGTAGTAAAACCTGCAATATCAGTACATATAGGAAAGTCTACTATCTATCCGTTATTTGTGGATTATCTGTGAATATATGTGGATAAACTCAACTCAAAATCCGCAATATCACTTACAATCCGGTAAAAATGGTCTTTCTATATAATTGTTTTTTAAACAGTTAAACAATAATACACATACGCTATACACAAAATAGATAGTTGTAAGGTGCCAAATGTGGATATCAGAAAAATAAAATCACAATGCATTATCTAAGTAACTGAAAATAAACAAAGTAGTGCTTATTACTTTTATGAGGATTAATGTGGATAGGGAGTGATTAACTGCATTGGTATTCTTCAGTTGTTTGCACGAGATTTGTGATACAATGTAACTACAAGAAAACGAACGCCTTATGTAAGGGAATCGTTATAAACAAGTCTTCTCTTTCCTCTATATGTATGTATCAAGCTACCCCTTCCGGGTAGCTTCTTTTTTAGGAAACATAATCGTACTGAACTGTACGGTTGGCGATCTGGAGCGCACGTAGATATTCTTTTACACATTGGCTGATGATCTTTTTGCAGCCGCGTGTCAGCTTGGGAGATGAATAGCCTTTGTTTTCTTTATAATCTTCACGTATCCAGGTAGCCCTGTTGATGAGTTCGTTGTTAAATGCGGCCACTTTAGCATTGATCTCTGTAAACGACACAGGAATCCCCTTGTCTTCTACATCCTTGTATAGCTGCTCTATGGTATCTCTTGTATATGTGTGGGCCATATCCTTATATAGCCTCAGAAACTCAGCGCCATATATACGGTCGCCGAATATTTCACGGAATATTGGTTGCATATCTCCCTCTTATGTACACTCAAAGATAATAATTTATATTATGTGCACAAGTATATGTTACATACATCAGAATTACCACCGTTAATCTTTGAACCTTTTCAGGTCGGCCGGAGAAAAGCTCCATTGTGGCGTGCTTATCACATTCTTTACATCGGTGATATCGTACCAGGGGCTGATCGACCGGTCTCCCAAATTGCGCAATATATGTATCTCCTGAGCAGGCATATAGCTTTGCGCCAGCATAAACAGCTTATTACCCGCTTTATTTTCAACTATATCAACGACTATCACGGCATGACCCGGAGTACCTCCTTGTATCAGTACATCCCCTATCTGCATTTTTGAAAACGGCACCTTCTGCATCTCCCTAGACAGTGACAAGGTGCCTGCATAACTGAACACAACTTTCAGGTAATCCCGAAAGCTTTCATAACCTGTTGATGCACGTTGCGTTTTCACCCAGGTACATTTATTTCCATTCACTTTCACCCTGTACCCTTCCCTCCATTTAAAGTAAGCAGCATTAAATCCGTTAGTAAAATTGAAGTGTATCTTATCATACAAATGGTTTTGATACAGGTATTCAGCTCTCAACCGTATGACAGCATCTGCACATTGCTGCAGGTTATAGTTGCCTACATCCATCCTTATAACAGCCATATGTATATCCTGCCTATTCTTGAGCGTTCCATCATACAAATGCACTTTCGCTCCGTCCTTTTGTAAAGGGAGCGTTCGCAGATATTCTCCAAAGCCATCAGCAGTCATCCTTATATATCCGTCAGGAGGGTTGAATCTTTTTTGTAAGGTTGTGCCTGTATTTTCAACGATGTGTTTTGTTATCGTTGTTTCTTGCGCAGGAGCGCCTGTCGCACTGCACAGCAGCACACTCATCAGCATGATATAGCGTATGTTCATAACAGGTGTTTCTTAACAGAAACATCAGTTACGATATTCCATTCATAGAAATGTTAAACTAATAATAAAATGAATAGCACCCTTTACTCCTTACCCTTCTCCAATGTGAAACCAAATGAAGAACCAACGCTGAGCTTACTACGCACCGTAACGGTCTGGCCATGCGCTTCAACAATATGTTTTACAATAGCCAGCCCAAGACCCGTGCCACCTATATGGCGGCTACGGCTACGGTCTGCACGATAAAAACGTTCGAAAATGCGGGATAAATGTTCTTCTGCAATACCGGGGCCATTATCTGATACTTCCACATAAATGTTCTTATCATCCATTTCGTAGCAACCGGTAATGATATGGCCCCCTTCGTTACCGTACTTTAAGCCGTTCTCTATCAGGTTTACTAACACCTGCCTTATTTTAGGACGGTCTGCATACACAGTAAGCGGCCTTTCTGTGCCTTTCTTAAACAGCAGTTCTATCCCTTTTTCTTTGGCCCTTAGCGACATCTCTTCATATACATCCTTCACGAGGTCCTGTATGATGAATGACTCCTGTATGATGGGTATCCTGCCCGATTCAAGCTTAGATATCTCGTCCAGATCATCAACCAGCCTCACCAGCCTGTCTATACCTTTTGAAGCATTGCTCAGGAATTTCATGTTCACAGTGTCGTCGTGAATAGCGCCACCTGCCAGTGTATCAACATAGCCCTGTACTGCAAAAATGGGCGTCCTCAGCTCGTGGGCCAGGTTCATCAGGAACTCCTTGCGGAACTGTTCATTAGCACGCAGCATCTCTATCTCGTCCTTCTTCTGCATGGCCCAGGTCTGCACGTCCATATTCACCTCTTCCAGCGATTTCTGGGGCAGGATATTGTTGTAGAAGAACTCTTCCTTCTTGGTTGCCTTGGTCTGGTAAATGAACTTATATATGAGCTTTATCTTCCTGTAAATGAAGTGCTGTAAAGTATAGTTATATATCCAGTAGATAATAACGAAAGTTGTCCCGAACACGATAAGGGGAATATACCATTCCGATATCAGGAAAAGACTCATCAATGCGTTTACGCATGCGATGATCGTAGCCGTGATGGTGGACAATAACCTCGGCGAGGCATTTTTCGTATCCAGGAAAGATGACATAGTTAAACTAAACTACACCATTTCGAACTTATATCCTACGCCTTTTACAGTAGTGATCAGGTCTACGCCCAGTTTCTGGCGTATCTTACGGATATGTACGTCGATGGTCCTGTCACCTACAATAACGTCAGTTCCCCAAACACGCTGCAATATCTCATTGCGCAGAAATACGCGTCCCGGTTTTGATGCCAGTAATAACAGGAGTTCAAACTCCTTCTTTGCCAGCATGATCTCGTTATTCTTGTAGGTAACTGTGAATTTGGTCTTGTTGATCTCAAGGTCGTTGAAGGTAAGCTTCTGTTCTACGTCCTCATCTACCTTCGTACGTCTTAATGCTGCGGCAATACGGGTGAGTAATAATTCAGGCTTAATAGGTTTTGCGATGTAATCGTCAGCGCCAAGTTTCAATCCTTCTATTTCAGACTTTTCATCACTCAGCGCTGTCAGGAAGATTATGGCTACATTCTCCAGGTCGGGAGTCTGCCTCAATTCGCGTAGTGTCTGCATGCCGTCTTTATTAGGCATCATCACGTCCAAAAGAACCAGGTCAGGGCGAAATTCTTTTGCTTTTCTTAAGGCTTCTATGCCGTCGTATGCAGTAGCTATCTGGTAGCCTTTGCTTTTTAAATTGTAGCTGATGAATTCAACTATATCCGGTTCATCATCTACAATTAATATTTTCCCTAAAAAGTCCATATATAGCTCTGAAATCCGACGCAATATTATGACAGCAAATGTTAACTCAAAAGAAATGACACATTATCTTATTGTTAAGCCACCCTGAAAACCGCGTTATTACTGCCTTATAACGAATACTTTATTTCAAAGTAACGTTGCCTGAACCGACCTTGAAACCGCCCTGGTATATCTCTATTTTATAATCACCGGCCTTGTAATCACTATCCTGGTTCCAGTCTACAACCACGTCGCTCACCTGTGTATTTTTCTGCACCTCTATCAATTTCGACAAAGTATAATTTACAGATTGTCCATCATCAAGAGTAGTTACCCCCGAGCCATAAGCAGCGTTGCTCAATACCGTTCCATCCGGGTTAGTAATACGCAGGTAAAATTCAGTAACACTGGTTTCTTTTATCCTGTTCTCATCTATATCAAATTCTATACGCATCACGTCAACACGTTTTGCCTTTTGGGTCTCTGATATTTTTTTACCACCCCGTTTAATGTCAATAGGCGTCATGCGAATGTTGGAAACATGCAGGATAGAACCCAGTTTTGCCAGTTGTTCTCTTTCAGCATCCAGTGCGTCACGTTCTTCTTGTAAAACGGTCCTCTCCACACCTAAGCGTTCGTTATCACTCTCCAGTGCTGCGATACGCTCTTCGTATGTCTGTACTTTTCCATTCAGGATATTGATGAGCCTTTTGGCTTTACCCAACTCGGCGGCTGAAGCATTTTTGTTTTTAATGATCTTATCGATCTGGCTTCTTAGTTTAGCTATTTCTCCGTCACGGTCGGTCAGCATACCTTCCATCGCTGAATTTTTTGAAACCAGCTCGTCCAGGCGAACCAGGGCCGCACTGTAGTCAGACTCAACAGCTTTACGAGATGAATCGCTGAAATCAAACTCCGCCTGTACCCTATCTCTTTCTCCTGCCACCTTGCTGCGACTGGAAATAAAATAAATATTAGATATCAGCAATAGTCCTATTATCACCCAATACACCCGGGTATAATCCTTTTTAGGGGATTGTTGTTGTGTGGACTGTTGTTCTTCCTGGTTATTGAAATCCTGACTCATAAAATAATTTGTTTACAAACGTACAGGAAAAAATATTATTCCCTGTTTCCGTAGCATGAATTTAATATGTATAAACGGTAGATTATAGCAGGACAACAAAAAATTGTATCATTACGTACAGAAAGAATTGTTAAAACGCCATGCAGCTTCATCAACATATCATGTTCATAGACATTGAGACAGTGCCCCTGGTAAAGGAGTACAGCTCATTATCAGAACGTATGCAGACAGAATGGGAGAAGAAAGCCCGTTTTATGAAACGGGACGCCGGAGACAATGTAGGATATGACGAATTGTTTACCGAAAAATCGGGTGTCTTTGCCGAGTTTGCAAAGGTGGTATGCATCGGCTTTGGCAGCCTGTATCACGGCGAGGGCAAATGGCATATGCGGTTGAAATCCTTAGCGATGGACGACGAGAAAAAGTTGCTGGAAGAATTCTCTGACCTCGTATCCAGGTTTGTAGCCTACAACTCACAAATGGCCTTTTGCGGGCACAACATCAAGGAGTTTGACATTCCTTTCCTGTGCCGTCGTATGCTGGTAAATGGGTTATCACTTCCCCCTGTCATGAATCTGAGCGGGAAAAAGCCCTGGGAGAACCCTCATATTGACACTATGGAAATGTGGAAATTCGGAGATTTTAAAAACTACACCTCCTTATCTTTGCTGGCCGAGATACTGGGTATACCTTCACCCAAAGAAGATATTGATGGTAGTATGGTAGGCAGTGTCTATTACAACGATAATGACCTACCCCGGATAGCACGGTATTGCCTGCGTGATGTAGCAACATCAGCAAGGGTATACCTGAAGCTGAAAGGAGAGGACGACAGTTTTGAAACTATATACGTAGACGAAGCACAAAATGGTAGCTGATTTTAAGAAAATACTGCAATCGCTGGAGAAGAGGGAATTTGCGCCCGTTTACCTTGTAGACGGTGAAGAGCCGTTCTACATTGACATGCTTACTGAGTATTTTGAAGATAAGATACTGCAGCCCGCAGAGCGTGATTTCAACTTGATGGTATTGTATGGTAAGGACGTGGAATGGGCAGACGTGGTAAATGCATGCAGACGTTTCCCGATGTTTGCAGAAAGGCAGGTAGTGATATTGAAAGATGCCGCGCAGATGCGTAGTATCAACGAACTGGCTGGGTATCTTGAGCATCCGTCTCCAACTACGATATTCCTGATCGAACACAGGTTTAAAAAAGCTGACGGCCGTGGCAAGCTGGTTAAATACGCCAAAGAAAAGGGCTATTACTTCACATCTGACAAGATAAAAGACGAACAGGTGCCCGGATGGATACAGGCATATGGCAAAGAGACAGGATTTGCAGTTGGTGAACGTGAATCGCAGATACTGGCTACATTTTTAGGTAATGATCTGCAAAAAGTAGCCAACGAAATAGCCAAGGTGCGCATCAATGTGCCTGAAGAAAAAGCGCTGACCACAGAGATGATACAGAAGTATATCGGTATCAGCAGGGAGTACAATGTGTTTGAGTTCCCTGAAACGCTCACCAACATGGACAAGGATAAACTGTACCGCATGCTGGCCTATTTCATCGCCAACCCAAAGTCGTCGCCTATGCCCCTGTTGATAGGCTCTTTTTACAGCCATTTCAGCAAATTATACCAGGCATGCTTCCTGCTGGGGAAACACGAAAAAGACGCCGCTGCCGCTCTGGGCACTTACCCTAACCGGGCCCGGCAAATGCTGGCTACCGCGCAAAAGTTCTCATCACACCGCATAGAAGCCTGCTTATTATTACTGGGCAAATACAGCACTAAAGCCGTAGGAATTGAAAGCACAGCTGATGACCGTGAGTTGCTGAAGGAAATGATAGGCAAAATGGAACTGGTCCTTAGTTGATACCCAGTGCATTTTTAGCTGCTATTTCATCTTTGGCCAGTTGAGTTTTTAATTCATCCAACGAGCTGAATTTTTGTTCATCCCGCAGCCGTTCTACAAAAGCCAGCTCTATCTCTTCGTTATAGATGTCGTCCGAAAAATCAAAGATGAATGCTTCTATATGCAGGGTCATGTCACTACTCACCGTAGGCCGGAAACCAATGTTCAGCATAGCATTATATTCATTGCCTGCGTAGGTTATTTTTACAGCATATACGCCATTGGTCGGAATGATCTGCTCTTTATGGTTGGGCACGACATTAGCTGTAGGATAGCCAATGGTACGGCCTAGCTGTGCACCCTTTTGTACCGTACCCAATATTGTATAGTTGCGCCCCAGCATAGCAGTAGCCTCACTAACGGCTCCGCTCTTCAAGGCTTTCCTTATTTTGGTAGAACTCACGGTGGCTTCATCTATCAGTTGTGCAGGTATCTCTACCACCTCATAACCATATTGTTTTTGCATAGAGCGCAGCAAGCTTATGTCGCCCTTCCTGTCATGACCAAACTGGTGGTCGTAGCCAATGATGATAACAGAAGGACGAAACAACTTAACAAGAAAATCTGAAATGTATTGCTCAGCAGATTGACTTGCAAAATCTTTAGTGAAAGGTACCACCACAATATACTGTATACCTTCATTCGTTATCAACCCCACCTTTTTATCAAGAGGAGTAAGTATCTCTATAGGTGTATCAGGGAAAATAAGTTTGCGCGGGTGAGGTTCAAAGGTGAGCAGGACAGTCTCCCCTCCTATCTTGCGGCCATAATTATGCACCTCTTTCAAGATGACCTTATGCCCCATATGCACACCATCAAAAGTGCCAATAGTAATAACAGGGTTCGAAAAATCGGGTAAGTCGTCTATTGAATAATATATGGCCATGGATAAAAAATGCCCGTAAAGTTAACAATAACAGGCATTAATACGCTAAACTATAAAGCCCCGCTTATTGCGGGGCTTTGATCTGTCATTAAATGGACAACTATTGTTTCATCACCTTGGCAGTAAATCGCTCTGATGCAGTATAGCCAATAACCATATACATACCGGCAGGCAAGTCATTACCATTCATGTCTTTCCCATTCCAAGTATGAGTTTGCATGCCTTTTTCAATTATATGGCTATACACCTTTCTTCCTGTAAGGTCAAACACCTCAATCCTTTCTACCCCATTTGGAAACTCAATGGTCAACCTATCTCTAAATGGATTGGGGAAGCATTTTACAGTAGACTTCTGGTCTTCAGGAAGCTCGCCTATATATAGAACATTAGGATTATCATCAAGATTTGTATTAACGGTATCTCCCGACTCTATTGCCAGGAATGCTGTATAAGAACATAATACCCGGTTATTAATACTGCTGTCTATTATTTCCTGCACAAAGCTTGGATTCTGTTTACCAATTAATTCTGATATATAGTGATGTGTCCACACCGGCACGAAAGTGTTGTTGCCATTCATAATAGTATTTATTGTATCATGCAACTGGATGGCATTACCTCCTGAAATTGCATTAACGTCAACCACAGAACCGGGCATAATATTTCCAGAGTACCTTCCGGTTTCTATATAGTGCCTGGACATATTCAGCTTATTTACAGAATTCAGATTATACCGCGAATAAGTAAATCCATTTGCAATGCTGACATTAACATTATATGAAGCAGTGGCAGAACCTGAATTCTCAGCAATGGACGTGAGCGTGGAACCCAGGTCAAAGTCGTAAGTATAGCTGTATTTGCCGTTTATATATTTGTACAAATAGGTCTTGTACCTGTATATACTTCCACCACTGCCCAAAGTCAGCTTACTGTACCATATATCATTTGCGTAGTAATAACTCCCCGACACATATTGTTTAGTTGTACTATAATTGACAACATCTATTTTGTTAGGCAAGCTGCCATTCATATCCGTTATTAAATTTTTATACATCTGGTCAACTATGCTTTGATTATTAGTATAACTATTGTTATTGCTCAACAAAACAACCTGTGCCTCCGATGCACTTTTTGAAGCACAAAAGCTCAAAGCTGATTTGATCAGATCAGGATATTGATTACCTGACTTGGATATTGATGACGGCACACCAGACAGTGCTGCATTAACTGATGCGATGTCTATATTGTGCCAGCCCTGAAATGCCTGAACAATATTTCCGGCATACTCATAAAAAAGATTGAAGGAATCATCTGTACTATAATCGGTCAACAATTTTATTTTCAATTCCTGCAACACCTCTGCCAATGAATAAATAGTATTGCTGCCATTAGGATGATCGATGATAAATACTACATTCTGTTTTTTATTCAAGCCAAAAGCAGCAGGCGGAACGATCAGTTGGTATACACCTTCGCTGTTGTTAACCGGGTACGTATATAATTGTATTTCATTACTACCGGTTGTATAACGCAGGTTAAATGTATTGTTTTTATAATCAGCCCCCCTCAACACTAAGGCATCCTCTCCATTTGTCTTGCCCAGGAAATACTTGTTATAGTCATTTTCTACAAACCCGGGTGAGCTATAAAAGAAATCGTTCTTCACTTTGACGATAATATCAGGCAATATCTGAGATGACTCAAAAAGATGAACAGGCAAGGCAACATTCACATGATCACCGTGCCATTTTAAAGGAGAAACGTATGTTATTTTTACCTTGCGAGGGTATGCAGTTGTCATAGGATAGACATTTAACTGGTAGCTGTTCTCACCGGTTTTGTATAACAATGAAGGGTCTCTTTTTCTCTTAACAATGCCTTCGTATATGCTGATAGCTCTGTTTTTTTCAACTACATCAGCCTTGATGATCGTATTTTCATCCAACCATAGCCAGGAGTCATGAATAAAACTGCCTGCAGGAAGATCAAATAATAATACCGCTTCTAAACTGTCTGTTACTTTATAAGTAGACTGAGGGTTAATAGTAAATGTCATATCGACACGCGCATAGGCTCCATCGGGTGTCACAACCACCTCCGGACTTGTTATTATTCCTTGTGTACGTTGATTTACATTAAAGTGAGGATTGGATACTGAAAGACTGTACTGTGCAGAACCGGATAACGCTGTAAAGAAGCAAAGAACGAATAGATAGTGTAGTTTTGACATAGGGGGATGTTTTAGTTACATTAAAATTAACGTTAAAACATTCCTAAACTTATCACCTAATCGTCATATGTTTGTCATAAATATCAGGGCGCTATCACTGTCACTGCAGTATCTATATGCATCAGCGACACGTTAAGGGTAATATCTTGCCTTGGGTCATACCATGTACCTTCCATTGAAACAGCATCGGGTTGCACATGCCATATACCTATCACACGTCCATCAGGTAGCATTTCCCGCAACTCGTATTCTTTTCCTTTTTTTGCCCCTGACAACTGTATAGCCGTAGCATTTTTCCGTGCAGTATAAAAAAGAGAACCGGCTACTTTATCACCGAATTCTTTGTACCACATCAAAACAGGATACTGCCCGTCTATATTACCCTGCCAGGCGTAAATATACCTGTCCGGGTCATTTGTATGTGCAGTGATGTAGGTACGTTCTCTTCTGTTATCTTCACCATGTTCCAACTTGCACCCTACCGACATACATATCAGTAAGAACAGAAAAGATGAGAGCAGGTATTGCATGAACGTGTATTTAGCTACTATGATTCTTTATCGCCCAGGTTCTTCAATATCTGGTAAAACCTGTAAGCATCTTCAAAGGTATTATACATAGGCACAGGGGCAATACGTATCACATTAGGTTCCCTCCAGTCTGCAATAACGCCTTGCCGGGTTAAAGCATCAAACACCTCTCTCCCCCTGTCTCCAAACAGTAATGACAACTGCGCACCCCTGCGCTCAGGTTCAGATGGGGTAATAATTTCAAAATCCAGGTTAGTTATTTGCCTCAACAAAAACTCCATGTAGCCGGTCAGCTTTTCACTCTTCTCCCTGAGTGCTTTCATACCGGCATTATCATGCAGATCCAGTGCTGCATTATGGGCTACCATATTAAACACGGGTGCATTACTCATCTGCCAGCTACCTGCGTTATTTTGTGGTATAAAACCTTTCTTCATTTTGAAGCGGTCCTTCTCATCATTACCCCACCAGCCCGCCAGCCTGAACACCTCCGGATTGCCATAATGTTGCTCGTGAACGAACAGGCCTGCCACGCCTCCCGGTCCCGAATTCAGATATTTATAAGAACACCAGCAGGCAAAATCCACGTTCCAGTCGTGTAACTGCAATGGTATGTTTCCGGCAGCATGTGCCAGGTCGTAACCTGCATAGGCACCTACCTTATGAGCTGCTTCCGTTATTGCTTTTAAATTGAAGAACTGACCGGTGTAATAATTCACACCGCCAAACATTACCACCGCAAGGCTATCACCAGCTTTTTCTATCGCTTTAATTATATCTTCATCGTTAATGGTATGTTCGCCTTCTTTCGGAGCTATTTCTATGATAGCATCAGCAGGGTCATAGCCATATATACGCACCTGCGTTTCTATGGCATACTGATCGCTGGGGAAAGCACCTGCTTCCATCATTATTTTATAACGCTTACCTTTTGGCCTGTAAAAAGAGACCATTAACAAATGCAGGTTTACGGTCAATGTATTAGTAGCGACCACCTCATCTTTTGAGGCTCCGACAAGGCGACCCAGGCGCTCGGAGAACAGTTTGTGATATGAGAACCAAGGATTTCTTGCCTCAAAATGCCCTTCAACACCATATTTAGCCCAATCTTTCAACTCCTGTTGCATCAGGTACTCAACACTTTTGGGTTGCAAACCCAATGAATTACCACACAAGTAAACCACATCATTGCCCTCGTGCTGAGGGATATGAAAACGCGTACGGAAATGATGTAGTGTATCTAACAGGTCTTGCTGCTGAGCATACTCCAGGCTTGCCTCGTAATTGATATTCATTCTTGTTGTTTGCGCAAAAGTAAGCAATACATACAGGAATTCAGAACGCCCGCAAACACTGTTAAAGTATTCATAATAAGTGAACCATTTACTTGCTACGTGGTTATATAAGCAATCAAACTCACGAAATATGAAAAAGATCATCGCGTTAGCAGGAATAATATTGTTGTCAACCAGCTTTGGTACATATGCACAAAAAAGCAGCAGTGCAATAGGCTTACGTGCTACGCCTGACGGTGGCGGAGTCACATTTAAAACATTTTTCTCTCCTCACCTATCTTTCGAAGCTCAGGCAAATGTAGGTGGAGTATATGGAGGCAACAGTTTTACAGGGGTTGCATTATTAGAAGGTAACATTATTATGCCCGATCCTTCATGGCGTATAATCATGGGTGGTGGTGTGCATGCAGGCGTTTGGGATAATGGCGCCTGGTACAGACAAAACGAAGCTGTTTGGGTGTATGACAGGCCCGAACCTATAGTAGGTATTGACGCCATAGGTGGTGTTGAATACATCTTCAAAAAAATACCACTCGGCTTAAGTGCTGACATAAAACCTGCAGTCAACTTTACCAGTCGTGGGCCTGAATTTTTCTCGCACAATATGTTCGGTGCATCAGCAAGATATTATTTCAGGTAGTGTTTAGTTTTTAGTGAGGTAGTTTGCCTGGAATACAGGAGCGCCGTGCGTTACACGGCGCTTTTTGCGTATATGCCAAAAAGGCTACTTTTGCATAAAATAAATCAACAATGAAAAAAGGAACAATCGCACTAATAGTTGTAGCTGCAATATTGCTGATAGGCGGATGCCAGGCTTGCAACCTCCAAAAATCACTGGTTACTGTTGACGAAGAAGTGAAAAGCAAATGGGGTGAGGTAGAGAACCAATATCAACGCAGGTCTGACCTGGTACCCAACCTTGTAGCAACTGTAAAAGGAGCCGCTGATTTTGAAAAATCTACACTCACACAAGTGATTGAAGCGCGTGCCAAAGCTACGTCTATGAGGATAGACCCTAACGACCTGACCCCGGAAAAGCTGCAACAATTCCAACAGGCACAGGGACAGCTCAGCCAGGCTTTAGGGCGCCTGATGGTAGTAAGCGAGCAATATCCGGAACTAAAGGCTAACCAGAACTTCCTGTCACTGCAAGATCAGCTTGAGGGTACAGAAAATCGTATCACTGTTGCCCGTCAGCGATTCAATGAGACCGTAAAAGAGTACAACATAAAAGTGCGTACTTTCCCTAACAACATTTTTGCAGGCATGCTTGGTTTCCAGAAGAAAGGTATGTTTGAAGCAGAAGCCGGGGCAGAAAAAGCACCGAAAGTAGAATTCTAAAAAAATAGATACCATGAGCTTATTTGGCAAGAATAAGCAGCCGCTCAATAAAGAAGAGCAGGAAAAAGTGGTGGCTGCTATACAGAATGCGGAAAAAAACACGACAGGAGAACTGCGTGTATTTATGGAGAGCCGTTGCAACTATGTAGATGCAATGGACCGTGCTAAAGAGGTATTTGCCGAACTGGGCATGACTGAAACAGTACGCCGTAATGCCGTATTGATATACATGGCATACGACGACCACCAGTTTGCCATACTGGGCGATAAGGAAATATATGAGCAGGCAGGCGGTCCTGTATTCTGGAAAAATGCGGCACAAGTGTTCAGGCAATACCTGGGCAACGGGCAAATGGCAGAAGGATTTGTGGCCTGTATCAACGAGTTAGGTAACGCATTGGCCAAATACTTTCCATACGACCCTACTGTAACTAAAAATGAACTGCCCGATGAAATAGTATTCGGCAAATAACTAAAACCAAAGGAGCATATCTTGTTACGTTATCTCAGCATTCTGTTCATATTGTTGCTATCGCATATTGCCTTTGCCGGCGATGGCGATTTCCCCAAACAACCTAATCCTCCCAGGTTGGTAAATGATTTTGCCGGCATGATGAGTCCGGGTGAGGCACAACAACTGGAAGCAAAGCTGGAAGATTATGCGAAAACATCATCTACACAGATAACGGTTGTTACCATAAAAAACCTGGGCGGGTATGATGTAGCGCAGTATGCTACTGAACTGGGCCAAAGATGGGGCGTGGGCCAAAAAGGCAAGGACAATGGTGTAGTTATCCTGGCATCGAAAGAAGACAGGAAAGTCAACATATCGTCAGGATATGGTCTTGAAGGCGCTTTAACAGACATTATATGCGGGCGTATTATCCGCAACGAGATAGTGCCCCAATTTAAACAAGGAGACTTTTACGGCGGTTTTAATAAGGCTGCCGATGCCATAATACTGGCCACTAAGGGAGAATACAAGGCGGAAGTTGACTACAACCACGGCAAAGAAAAAGTACCCCCACTGGTAACCATACTGTTCATTATCATCATTGTTATCATTGTATTTGCCATAAGCAAAGGCGGCGGAGGCAACAACCGTGGCGGTGGCTATATGAGCGGACGCGGGTATGGCGACATTGCTACAGGCATGCTGTTGGGCGAATTGCTGGGCGGTGGCCGGCACCGTGGAGGTGGATTTGGTGGTGGATTTGGCGGAGGCCGCAGTGGTGGTGGATTTGGCGGTTTCGGCGGCGGTGGATTCGGTGGCGGTGGCGCCAGTGGAAGCTGGTAATACGTTACACAGAAAAACGAACTAAAACAATAAGGGCTACTCAATGAGTAGCCCTTAAATATTTCGGAATAAATAAGCTGATTAAGCTTCTTTGTTCTCTTCGTTGTTTTCTTCCTGTACAGGAGCTTCTTCAACTGCAGGTGTTTCTTCAACTACAGCTTCTGCCTTTGGCTCTTCAGCAACTGTTTCTGCTGGTGCAGCAGCAGGAGCAGCTTTCTTAGCACTGCTACGACGGCTACGACGAGTTTTCTTAGCTGCATCATCAGCACCTTTCTTGTAGATCTCGTTGAAGTCAACCAGCTCTATCATTGCCATATCAGCGGCATCACCCATACGGCGAGGCAACTTGATGATACGTGTGTAACCACCGGGACGGTTAGCTACTTTGTCACCAATTACGCCAAACAGTTCTTTAACAGCTTCTTTGTCCTGCAGGTGGCCAAAAACCACGCGGCGGTTGTGCATAGAATCTACCTTAGAACGGGTAATGATAGGCTCTGCATATACACGCAATGCTTTTGCTTTTGCCAATGTTGTAACGATACGTTTGTGCTCGATCAACTGGCTGGTCAGGTTCTGCATTAATGCTACCCTGTGGGCCTTCTTACGGCCAAGATTGTTCACTTTATCTCCGTGACGCATGACTGTTGTTTTTTGAGTTTCCCCCGCACCGTGTCAAGGAGTTACGGGGTACATTGTTAATTAAAAAAGATAAAAGTCACCCCGCAAATGCGGGATGACTTTTGAATTATTTATTAGTCGCTACTGCGAACGTATTTGCTGATATCCATACCGAAGTGCAGACCACGCTCACCCAGTACCTGCTCTATCTCAGACAGTGATTTCTGACCGAAGTTACGGAACTTCATCAGCTCTTCCTGTGTGTACTGAACCAGCTCGCTCAGAGAGTTGATCTTAGCAGCCTTCAGACAGTTGAACGCACGTACAGAAAGCTCCAGGTCTTCCAGTGGTGTATTCAGGGTCTTACGTACCTGCAGTGTCTCTTCGTCTACAACCGCTTCTTTCTCTTCGCGTTTAGTATCCAGGCTGATGTTCTCATCTGTGATGATCATCAGGTGCTGGATCAGGATACGAGAGGCTTCTTTCACAGCCTCTTCAGGGTGAATAGTACCATCGGTAACTACTTCCATGATCAGCTTTTCAAAGTCTGTACGCTGTTCAACACGTGTATTTTCAATCGTATATTTTACGTTTTTGATCGGCGTGTAGATAGAGTCGATAGCGATGTAACCGAGAGGTGCATCTTCCATACGGTTCTCTTCAGCAGGAACATAACCACGTCCTTTACCGATCTGCAATTCTATCTGGAAATTGATGCTCGGCTCCATGCTGCAGATAACCAACTCAGGGTTCATCACCTCAAAGTTTGGCAGTGCTTCACCTATCATACCGGCAGTAAATGTATCCTGGCCTTTGATGTTCAGCTCTACCCTGTCAGTAGCTATGTCGTCTTCCACTGATTTTTTCAACCTTACCTGCTTCAGGTTCAGGATGATCTCAGTTACGTCTTCAAGCACGCCTTTTATAGTAGCAAACTCATGGTCGGCACCGGCAAGCTTTATACCTGTGATGGCATAACCTTCAAGCGAAGAAAGTAATACGCGGCGCAGTGCGTTACCAATAGTAACACCATAACCAGGCTCTAATGGGCGAAACTCAAATTGGGCTTCGAAATCTGTTGCTTTCTGAAGAACAATTTTATCCGGCTTCTGGAAGTTCAATATGGCCATATTGATATTTTATTATTTAACTTTTTTATTTAATAAACAGGGTATGATTCATACTGCCTGTACATAACTATAGCCCATACGCGAGTATGGGCTTATTATTATTTAGAGTACAACTCGACGATCAGCTGTTCCTTGATGTTCTCAGGTACGCTCTCACGCTCAGGATGAGCCAGGTAAGTACCTTTGAATTGCTTCTCATCAAAATCTACCCAGTTTATCTTTGGATTCTTTGAACCTACTTGCGCCATCAGGTCGGTATTAACCCTTGATTTTGGTTTCACTTCAATAACATCACCCGGTTTCAGGCGGTAAGAAGGTATATTCACGATATTACCGTTTACCATGATGTGCTTGTGAGATACCAGCTGACGAGCAGCAGGACGTGTAGGTGCAATACCCATACGGTATACTGTGTTGTCCAGGCGAGATTCCAGCAACTTGATCAGGTTCTCACTGGTCGCACCTTTCAGGCGGTTAGCCTCGGTATAGATGTTACGGAATTGCTTTTCCAATACACCATAAGTGTATTTAGCCTTTTGCTTTTCTTTCAGCTGGATTGAATACTCACTTGCAGATTTGCGCTTGCGAGAATTACCATGCTGTCCCGGGGGAAAGCTGTTTTTGTCCAGGCTCTTGCCTGATCCCAGGATGGGCTCACCGAATATACGGCAAATTCTGTTTTTTGGTCCTGTGTAACGTGCCATTACGATTTTTTAGTTTTTACTGCTGCGTCTCATATAAAAATCGTAAAAGCCGATCCGCAACAGCATGTTATTAATAAAAATAGTTTCAAATATTATACGCGACGCTTTTTAGGCGGGCGGCAACCATTGTGTGGCAATGGAGTAACGTCTTTGATAGATACAACCTCAATACCTGAGTTAGCTATAGAACGGATAGCGCCTTCGCGGCCTGAACCCGGTCCTTTTACTATTACATCCGCCCTTTTCATACCAGCGTCAATAGCTACTTTAGCACAATCCTGTGCTGCCATTTGTGCTGCGTATGGAGTGTTCTTTTTAGAACCACGGAAACCCATTTTACCGGCAGAAGACCATGAAATAACCTGGCCACTCTTGTTGGTAATGCTGATAATGATGTTGTTGAATGTAGCATTTACGTGAACATCACCATGTGCGTCCACTTTTACTACGCGCTTTTTAGCTGCAACTTTTGCTCCCTTTTGGGTAGATTGTGCTTTTGCCATTTTACTTTTAAATAAAGGTAGTCTGATATAACAAAAACCGGTATTACCCGGCTTTCCGCCATTCCTCCCCGCTGCACCTCAACGGATCCGGCAATGGCAGAAATATTATTTTTTCGGTGCTTTCTTTTTACCTGCAACGGTTTTACGCTTGCCCTTACGGGTACGGCTGTTGGTACGGGTACGTTGTCCACGCAATGGTAAACCTTTACGATGACGTAATCCGCGATAACATGCGATATCCATCAGGCGCTTGATGTTCATCTGAACTTCAGAACGCAATTGTCCTTCTACTTTAAACTCACCGGTGATGATGTTACGGATAGCAGCTTGCTCATCGTCGTTCCACTCAGCAGCTTTCTTATCGTAATCTATCTCAGCTTTGTCCAGTATATACTGGGCTGTGCTACGGCCAATACCATAGATGTAAGTGAGCGCTATCTCACCACGTTTGTTTTTCGGAAGGTCAATACCAGCTATACGAGCCATGTATGTCTATTATTATTTATTTAAAATACGTTTTCTGTTATTATCCCTGGCGTTGTTTAAAACGAGGGTTCTTTTTGTTGATAATATACAATCTGCCTTTGCGACGTACTATCTTACAATCTGCACTACGCTTTTTGATTGAAGCTCTAACCTTCATGAGTTTGGTTATTTTAAAATTTATATTTTATTTATAACGATATATAATACGGCCTCTTGACAGATCATAAGGACTCATTTCCACTCCTACTTTGTCGCCGGGAAGAATACGGATATAGTGCATCCTCATTTTACCGGAGATAGTTGCTAATATTTCGTGTTCATTTTCGAGACGCACGCGAAACATTGCATTTGACAAAGCTTCTACGATCACTCCATCCTGTTTAATTAAAGACTGTTTGGCCATATTATTAAAGGACTGCAAAGGTATGTGCTTTTTTTAATTCATCCAAATAATTATAACACAACATTCATACAGAATGCTGTATTTCATCGTGGATACTCATTTACGTTGTATAACTATAATTATCAACGAATTACACATATACCATTACTCTACCCTACCGGTTCAACAGTAAGGCTCACGGCCCAATGGTGCAAAGAAGGGAATTGCTCATCTATCAGGTCGTGCGGCAGATCGTAAGCTTTATGGGTAGAAGTGAGAAATACTGTACGCATCCCGGCCTTCTTACCAAATTCCATATCGCTTAGGTTGTTACCTACCATGATACTGCGTTTGAGGTCTATTTCCGGGTAGTCATTGGTAGCCTGCATGGCCATACCGGTATTAGGCTTACGGTTGTGATCATTATCATCCAGTGCCGTACAAGCATAGATCTTATCTATACGGCCTCCCTCATCCGCCACCTTAGCGGTCATATGCTGGTGTATTTCTTTCAGGTCTTCCAGGCTCATGATCCCTTTGCCAACGCCTCGCTGGTTGGTCACCACAACAATACGCCCGAATATGTCATTTAATAAACGGAGGGATTTCAGGCTACCCTTGTAAAACTTGAATTCTTCAACAGATGTTATGTAAGACCCTACATTTTCCTCATTGATCACCCCATCGCGGTCTAAAAACAATGTCCAGCTGTTGTCTATTTGTCCCTGGAAATTTTGCTCGTTCGTCATGTCATATCCTTTTAGCTAGTCAAAAAAACCATCTTCTACCAATTGGCAAATAATATGGCCTATCATTATATGCGATTCCTGTATTCTAGGCGTGTCACTGCTTGGCACTTTTATTATCAGGTCGCAAAGGCCGTTCATTTTGCCCCCGCCCTCACCTGTAAACCCTACAGTAATCATACCAATCTCCCGCGCGGTTTGTAAAGCGTTTGTAATATTAACAGAGTTGCCCGAGGTACTCAGTGCTATTAATATGTCACCTTTCCTGCCTGTTCCTGCCACCATCCTGCTATATACCTGCTCATATCCATAGTCATTTGCTACCGCTGTCAGGTACGATGTATTGCAGTGCAAAGCCTCAGATGGCAGCGGTTTCCTGTCCTTATAGAACCTCCCGCTGAATTCTGCTGCCAAATGCTGGGCATCTGCTGCGCTACCTCCATTACCACAAAACAAGACCTTATTACCATTTTTAAACGCTGCTGTTATTAACGAAGTTATTTCGTCAATAGTTTTTAACAGCCCGTTATCATTTAAAACCTTGCTTTTAACATCTATTGATGCCGCAACAATTGATCTTATCTTGTCTTGCATATACCTAAAAATACAACAACGCACCTATTGCTAAGTGCGTTGTGTGGAAAAATTGAAATTCTGTGGATATTTATATATACATTATATAACCAGCATAGCATCGCCATAACTGAAGAACCTGTATTTTTCTTTTATAGCTGTTTTATAAGCCTCCATAGCCAGGTCGTAACCCGCAAATGCACAAACCATGATCAGCAGGCTGGTTTTTGGCAGGTGAAAGTTGGTAATGAGGCTATCGGCAATTGAAAAATCGTATGGCGGATGGATGAACAGGTTGGTCCACCCTTCTTCCGGTTTCAGCAGGCCGTTAGCGGTTACTGAGCTCTCCAGCGCTCTCATAGTAGTAGTACCTACCGAGCAGATGCGCCTTTTATCTTTCTTGGCAGTGTTTACTATTGCAGCGGCATATTCATCCACCTTGAAGTACTCTGCGTCCATTTTATGCTTTGACAGGTCCTCTACCTCTATCGGGCGGAAGGTACCTAAACCTGTATGCAGCGTTACTTCGGCAAACTTGATACCCTGTATCTCCAGGCGCATGATCAGTTCGCGGCTGAAGTGTAGTCCGGCAGTAGGAGCTGCCACAGCACCTTCGTATTTAGCATATACTGTCTGGTAACGCTCCTTATCCATTTCATCAGGCTTACGCTTGATGTATTTAGGCAGTGGTGTCTCACCCAGCTGTTCCAGCATCCTCCTGAAAGCAGCATCATCGCCGTCAAACAGGAAACGGATTGTACGTCCGCGCGAAGTGGTATTATCTATTACCTCTGCAACCAACTCATCGTTGTCACCAAAGTAAAGTTTATTACCTACCCTTATTTTACGTGCCGGGTCTACTATTACATCCCAAAGGCGATTAGTCTTATTCAGTTCACGCAACAAAAACACTTCTATCTTGGCTCCGGTCTTCTCTTTTTTACCGTACAAACGTGCCGGGAATACCTTGGTATTATTAACTACCATTACGTCTTTGTCGTCAAAATATTCTGAAATATCCCTGAATGTACGATGCTCTATCTTACCCGTATCCTTGTGCACTACCATCAGGCGGCTGTCCTCTCTCGCTTTGGTGGGGTTTTGAGCAATAATGTTAAGGGGTAATTCAAATTTGAATTGAGACAACTTCATACGTGGCAGTATAATTTTAAAAGTGTGCAAAGTTAGCGAAACTTTGATAATATTACAATTTTGGCTGTACTTCCCTCATATTTATAGAATATGTTAACATCCCTTTCTGAATCCATATTCCTTATTTTATTTCAACTGCCTTACATTTACGCCCTAAATCTCAATATATATGCAAGCTTGGAATGATTACATGTCCGAAAATAAGGACCGTTTCTTAGATGAATTATTAGAACTGTTGCGCATACCTTCCATCAGCGCAGACAGTAAATATAAAGGCGATGTCGCCCGTTGTGCCGAAGCGGTGAAAGAATCGCTGCTGAAAGCAGGTTGTGACAAAGCCGAAATTTGCCCTACCGCAGGACACCCGATAGTATATGGCGAAAAGATAGTTGACCCGGCCCTGCCTACAGTCCTGGTGTACGGTCACTACGACGTGCAACCCCCCGACCCGCTGGATCTGTGGGAAAGCGGCCCGTTCGAGCCGGTGATCAAAGACGGCAATATATATGCCCGTGGTTCTGCCGATGACAAAGGACAGGTATTCATGCACGTTAAGGCACTGGAAGTAATGGCAAAGACCAATACCCTGGCATGCAACGTTAAGATGATGATCGAAGGAGAAGAAGAAGTGGGCTCTGACAACCTGGGCAAGTTCCTGGAAGATAATGTTGAGAAATTGAAAGCTGACATCGTTCTGGTATCAGATACTGCGATGATCAGCATGGAGCACCCTTCCATCGAGACCGGCCTGCGTGGACTGTCTTATCTTGAAGTTGAGGTTACAGGCCCTAACCGCGACCTGCACAGTGGTGTATATGGCGGTGCGGTAGGCAACCCCATCAACATCCTTTGCCAGATGATCGCTTCTCTGCATGACGAGAACAATCACATTACGATCCCTGGCTTTTACGACAAGGTAAAAGAACTGAACCAGGCTGAGCGTGATGCCATCAACAACAAACCATTCGACCTGGATGAGTATAAAAAAGACCTGGGCATTGATGATGTTCGTGGCGAAAAAGGATACTCTACCACTGAGCGTACCGGCACACGCCCTACACTGGATGTGAATGGCATATGGGGTGGTTATATTGGTGAAGGCGCTAAAACAGTGCTGCCATCCAAAGCATATGCAAAAATATCTATGCGGCTGGTGCCGGACCAGACCTCAAAGGAAATAACAGACATGTTCACCAAGCACTTTATGAGCATCGCTCCTGCTGAAGTGAAAGTAAAAATAACTCCGCATCACGGTGGTGAGCCTGTAGTTACACCTACAGATTCAATTGCCTACCAGGCTGCGGCAAAAGCCATAACAACTGCTTTTGGCAAAGAGCCGATACCTACACGCGGTGGTGGTAGTATTCCGATAGTTGCACTGTTTGAAAAAACATTGGGTTTGAAGACCGTACTCATGGGCTTTGGCCTGGACAGCGATGCTATCCACTCGCCTAACGAAAAATATGGCGTTGAGAACTACTTCAAAGGCATTGAGACAATACCTTACTTCCACAAGTATTTTGCGGAGATGAGTAAAGGATAATATCAACTACTGGATATTAATTACGCCCTCCTGCAAAACAGGAGGGCGTAATTGTTTAAGTTACCACATTTTTATAACATTTACCCTATTTTATTTCTCCCGTCAAAGCCTGAAATTTGTGCTTATGGACGACAAAATAATCATAGCGATAGATGGCCATTCTTCCTGCGGCAAAAGCACTATTGCCAAGATGCTCGCAAAAGAACTGGGCTACAGGCATATAGATAGCGGTGCTATGTATCGTGCCATTACATTATACTTCCTGCGCAACGATGTCAACATAAGTCACATTCTGGAAGTAAAAGAAGCGCTTAAGAATATCAAGCTGAGTTTTTTATATAATGAGACGACTAAGCAACCCGAGATATGCCTGAATGGTGAAGATGTAGCCCACCATATACACGACATGATCGTAGCAGAAAAAGTTAGCGATGTGGCTGCTATAAAAGAGGTGCGCGATTTTGCCGTGGCGCAACAACAGGAAATGGGCAAAGAAAAAGGCATCGTAATGGACGGCAGGGATATAGGAACCGTGGTATTCCCCAATGCCGAACTGAAAATATTCATGACCGCTGATATGGACGTACGAGCCAAACGCCGATTCCAGGAACTGTACCCTAAAAATCCGAACATTACTTACGAAGAGGTAATGGCCAACATCCAGATGCGCGATTATATTGACAGCAATCGCGAAGAAAGTCCGCTGACACAGGCAGAAGATGCTCTTGTA
The DNA here is from genome assembly GCA_020636495.1 of Chitinophagales bacterium. Classification (NCBI taxonomy): domain Bacteria; kingdom Pseudomonadati; phylum Bacteroidota; class Chitinophagia; order Chitinophagales; species Chitinophagales bacterium. The sequence continues at coordinate 2,609,724 of JACJXQ010000008.1, forward strand.
CTCGACAATACATCGCTCGACCGTAATGACCAGTTAAAAAAGGCTATTGGCTGGGTAAAGGAACGTTGCATAAAGGAGAAAGTGTGATGAATAAAATCAGGTTTCATTTTCTCCTGTCGTCAGTACTGATATTTTTGTGCAACATCAGCTTTGCTTGTACATGCGTTAATGGAATAACAACGAAGAGTTCTTACTATACATCGGACATTGTTGTGAACGTAATTATTATTGAATTAAAAAACCTTTCTGACACATCCCTGACTCCGGACAATCAAAAAACAATTACGTTAAAAGGCATTGAATACAAAGCAGTTGTGCTTCACCAGTACAAGGGAAGCAAATCAGCAGATACTATTGCCATAGACCCTTTTGCTTTTACCAGTTGCGAGGCAGCATTCGAAACAGGCAGAAATTACCTTGTCTTCGCAAATCAGTCTAATTCTGGCATTTACTTCACGAGTATGTGTAAAGGAAATAAGTTGTACAATAAAAAAGACAATAAATTACTTCTAAAGCTCCAACGAAAGAACAGAAAATGACCAACGGCGAAATATCAGACCACTTTTCTCTGCTGTCCAAACTGATGGACATACATGGCGAAGATGCCTTCCGTGCCAAGAACTATAGCATTGCTGCATACAACATAGACAAACTGCCAAGGCAGGCCAGCGAAATGGACGATGCTGAACTGTTTACAATGCGTGGTATAGGGCAAAGTACGGGCAGTAAAATACGCGAGCTGTTGGAAACAGGTAAGCTACAGGCCCTGGAAGATATCCTGGCCCGCACGCCACAAGGCATCCTGGACATGATGCAAATAAAAGGTCTAGGCCCGAAAAAAATTGCCCAGATATGGAAGGAAATGGGCATCGAAAGCGTGGGCGAACTGGAATATGCCTGCAACGAGAACAGGCTGGCTTCTTTCAAGGGGTTTGGGGCAAAAACCCAGCAAAGCATTTTGCAGAACATCGAGTTCATTCGTGCCAATCAAAACTTCAGGCTATGGGCCGAAGTGGAAGAGATATCCAATGTACTCGTAACACAATTAGGCAAAGCAAACCCCGGCAAGCTATTCTCACTGACAGGCGAGATACGCAGGCAATTACCAACAGTTGAATTCATTGACATTGTTACGGATACGGACAGCAAAACACTGCAAAGCCAGTTTGGCGTTACCACAGGAGTAAAGACCGAAGAAAAAGACAACGTCCTGTATGTAGATGCTCCTAACCAACTGGCCATACGCGTACACCTCACCACCAAAGAAAAGTTTTACAACACCCTATTCTCCACTTCTGCCGGCGAAGAGTTTCTTACAGCCTTTACCGGCAAATACACGTTACCGGGAACACCTGCCAGCGAAGAAGAAATATTCTCAGCAAACAAACTGGAATACATTCCTCCTGCGCTGCGGGAAACAGCTGACATTTTAGACAAAGCTGCAGCAAACAAACTCCCCGTACTCATTCAACCCTCCGATATCAAAGGCATAATACACTCCCACTCTACATGGAGCGATGGCGCCGACACCATCGAAGCTATGGCCAAGGCTTGCATAGAACAGGGGTACGAATACCTCGTTATCAGCGACCACTCACAGGCCGCTTTTTACGCCAATGGATTAGACCCCAAGCGCATTGCAGAACAACACCGCGAGGTAGATGCGCTCAACGAAAAATTGGCACCATTCAGGATATTCAAGAGTATTGAGGTGGACATACTGAATGACGGTAGCCTTGATTATTCAGATGACGTACTGGCTACACTCGACCTGGTCATTGCATCCGTACACACCAACCTGAAAATGACACAGGAGAAAGCTATGGAACGTGTATTAAAGGCTATACGCTACCCCTACACTACCATACTAGGCCACCCCACAGGCAGGCTCCTGCTATCACGCGAAGGTTACCCGCTCGACCATAAGGTGATCATAGATGAATGCGTAAAGCACAACGTGGTAATTGAGATAAACGCTCACCCCCGCCGTCTCGACCTCGACTGGAAATGGATTTCCTACGCTATTGAAGCAGGCGCACTTCTATCTATCGACCCGGACGCGCACGCCATTGCAGGTTACCACGACGTATATTATGGTACACTCTCTGCCCAGAAAGGAGGCCTGACCAAAGAGCGCAACCTGAGTAGCTACAGTCTGAAAGAATTTGAAGCGTGGCTGAGCAAGGGGAAATAAAAACCCGCGTAAAGAATGACCAATATCACTCCTCCGATTGACCATACTCATAATCCAGTAGTAGTACAACCTGTATTTTCATACTATGAAAAAGCTATCCCGTATCATGCTGATAACAATACTGGTAATACTGGGCATCTGGGGCATACTCACCATATGGACAGAAATGCCCGGTCCTGCAAAAAGCTGGCAATATGGCAATACAAATAACATAAAGAAAGTATTGATCGTTTATGACCCTGACCCTATATACAACCTTGACGAACAGTTATGCAGGGCTTTCGGACAAGCGATGTCAGAGCATCACATACAGGCGACGGTAGCAACCGTAAAAGCTATGAAAGAGCTCCCCACTACAGGCTACGACATATATATGCTCTGCGCCAACACCTACAACTGGCGCCCGGATATGGCTATAACAGGATTTGTAAAAAAACATCCTGAGTTGAAGGGCAAACCTGTCGCTGCACTCACAATAGGTTCAGGCAGCACCAAAGAGTCAAAAGCAGCATTCGACAGGCTGCTGAAAGAAAAAGGTACCGATCTGGTAGACTCCCGTACACTGTGGCTGATGCGACCCAATGACGAATCAAGAGTGAAAGAACCCAACGTACAGGTAGCCATATCTATGACACAGCAATGGGCGGAAGAATTAGCAAAAAAACTTCAACCTATGTAGCAACCGTGGACCATACTCCACCCCTTATACTTGCAGGTAAAAACAGACATGCAGGAATTACTCACAGAAACACTTACATCATCCATCAGCAACACGCTGCACAAAACATTATTGGAACAAAGGAAAATATTCCTTTGGGGAGTGGTAGAAGACAACACCTCAAAAGAAGTAATAGAGCAACTGGCCTACCTGGAGGCAGTAACTCCCGGCACACCCATACATTTATACATCAATAGTCCCGGCGGTGTAGTAACTGCAGGTTTCGCCATGCATGACATGATGCAGGCTATATCATCACCCGTATATACTTATTGTATAGGTTTCACAGCAAGTATGGGCTCAGTATTGTTATCGGCAGGAGAAAAGGGACATCGTTACATTTATCCTATGGCTGAAGTGATGATACACCAACCTTCAATTGGCAGCTTCAGGGCACACTCCATAGATATTGAGATAAATGCGCGGCAGATAATAAAGACCAAAGAAATAATAGCGGATATACTGGCAGGCAATTGCGGCAAAACGCAGCATCAGGTTATGAAAGATTTTGACCGTGATTACTGGATGAATGCTAAAGAAGCGGTAGACTATGGAATTATAGACAAAATAGTAACACCTTAGGCGGCAAGCTTCATTTCCGGTAAAGATATGGTATGGCCTGTTTTCTTCTTCAGCAACAACTGGTGCTCGCGGTTCAGCCTCATCCTGTAGTTGTGTAGTTGCTCAATGGCTTCATCCATACCGGTTATCTTGCGTTCTACTATCTGCAACATTTTCGATATATCCAGCACCTGTATAGATTGCAGCACGAGCAGTTCCCTTATCTCCTCAAGTGTAAAGCCCAGGTCCTTATACTTGCGTATGGCGTTCAGCACGTGCACAGTGTCTTCAGGGTAATCCTTGTAGTTGTTTTCCTTGCGTGCCCTTTTAGGCAATACGATCAATCCTATCTTCTCATAATACCTGATCGTATCCCTGGAGAAACCTGTACGCTTAGCTAACTGGCCTATTAACATATACAACTCGTTTACAATACTAAAAATAAGAAATCTCTACCAGATCATCAAAATTACAAAATCATATTTACAATAATTTTCGTATATTTGTCATTGTTTAATGACTGGACTTCAGTCGAAAGTTCTTTGACATATCACCAACATGAAATATCGGAATAGCAGTTCCACATACTTTTTATTTTTTCGCATTGAAAGGAAACATTTGGAAACAAAATACTGTAATAAAATGTAAGTCAACCATTTACAGAGATAACGCCTAAGAAGATCGCCCAGGCAAGGAAACAAAATGGAAACAAAAACGGCTGCGGGGAACAAAAGTAAGCTATAAAAGAAAAATGTTGTGTTCGTCTTTAACAACAAAACACAACATTTCGCATATAAGTACAATATTTACAGGCTACATCAGGATACCAACTCCTTCTTCATATCGGGATTACTCTCTATATACCCGAATGCCTTCTTCTGCTCTTCTGTTAGCTTACCCTCCTGCTTCTTTACGATCTTACTCATCTCCTTAACCGTAAGGGTCGATTTATCAGGGCTCCAGCCCGGCGCGCCAAAAATGTAGTTCAGCTTATCTTTCAATGTTTTGGCTTTGCGCACATCTATCCAGATATTCTCAAACTCGTGCATCACTATCTTTATCGGGTTGTAACTTTCAGGTGGCTTGGTAACACCAAAGTGCCTTTCCTGCCCGTCACGGCCATTATGAAAAGTGCCGAACAGCTTATCCCAGATGATAAAGATACCGCCAAAATTCTTATCCATATAAGAGAAGTTCTTACTATGGTGTATCTGGTGCAGCTGGGGGGTGTTGAATATCTTCTCATACCAGCCCAGGTGCGGTACAGACAAGGAATGCAGCGTAAACTGGTACAGCGAATTGATAGACATCGCCATCAGCACCATTACAGGATGAAAGCCTACGGCTGGCATCCACAACCAGTACACCGGCTTTACGAAAAATATGGTCCAGCTATTGCGGAAAGAAGTACCGAAGTTGAAATACTCTGACGAGTGATGCGGAATATGCGCCGCCCATAGTATGCGTATGGTGTGTGCGAACCTGTGGTGCCAGTAGAAGTTGAAATCATCTCCTATAATGGCCAGTATCCATACCCACCAGCTGGCACCCAGCCAGTTTTGCCCGAAGGCTGCCGTATAATTCAACGCCTCTCTTACAGGGGCAAACAACTCAAACACCCCCGTGAACACCGCAAGTGTCCCTGCTTTGGTCAACATCTGCATCAGCACCGCCCCTGTACCAACACCCGCACTCGCAGCAGAATCCTTCAGATCATACTTGTGTTGTTTATGCCGGATACTCATGATCACCTCGATAGTAATGACAATAACTCCGAACGGTATGAAATAGGGGATAAAATAAATAAACTTCATTATATATATCTGTATGAACCTCTAGAATAACAAAATAATCCCTGACAAACAAATTGGTGACAGAATTAGGGTGGACATGAACTGAAACTGACAATGCTGTGTCATTCTTGTTTTTTGAGCCTTGTCATCAACAGTAATATGATCTGTATCATACTTGAGACCGTGCCGGGTACCAGGTACCATAATGACAGAACGTTCAGGAATAATAAATATCTTCCTGCATTCCTGACCTTCATTGCGTAACTCACAGCAAACACCAGGCCCAATACGCCAAAAGTCAGGAAGATGACTTTCATCGGGGTGCCTACCGGATCAACACCAACAGATGTAACCAGTCTGCTCCACGGCCCCAGTTGCCCGGCATATTCACCGGTTTCAGGTCGTACATAGTCACCCACCAGCAATGCACGCGAACCGTCAAAGGCCATAAACCCGAAATTGAGCACAGCCAGCACAACGATCAGCCACTTAAAGACTCTGTTCATATGGAACTGTTTCCTGCAAGAGTAACACAAATTGCCAAGGATGACAAATGTCATCTTTTTGTGTAACTATTGTAACCAACTGCCGGCAGGCATGATAGTACTTTTACACTGTACCTGATTTAATAACTATAAAACACAGGATTATGAAAAAGACACTTGTAATTGCACTGGCTCTAACCGCAGCATTCGGTTTTACATCTTGCAAAAAAGAAAAGACAAACGTAGTTCCCACAACATCGACTACGACTCCAACTTCCGCAACCATCACTGCATTTGAGCAGCAGAGTATCACATTCACAAGAGAAGAAGAGAAGATGGCAAGGGATGTGTACACTACACTAGTAGCCAAATGGACCAATATGGCCTTCCTGAATAACATCATTGCCAGTGAACAAAAACATATGGATGCTGTTAAGACATTGCTGGACAAGTTCAACATGAGCGACCCTGTAGCTAACAACGGAGTAGGTGTTTTCACTAATCCTGATATACAGAAGCTGTATAATGACCTGGTAGCAAAGGGCAATCAAAGTGAACTTGATGCCATCATCGTAGGGCTGACCATTGAAGACATGGATATATATGACATTGAAAAAGCATTATTCCAGGTGCAGAATGCAGACATAGCAACAGTGTACAACAACCTGGCCGGCGCCAGCAAAAACCATATGCGTGAGTTTTATACCCAGTTGCAGGCAAAAGGCGGTACCTATACACCACAGTACATTACGCAACAGGAATACAATGATATTGTAACCACGCCAAAGGTGCACGGACATAATTAAAAAACGAGTGTGATAGAGAAGATGGGTATGTGCTGAGGCCCGGGTTGATCCCGGGCCTCAGATGTTATTGATAAAGGTCTAATAACTTATAAAGGGTCTTTCTGTTGCGCGTAGTACATACTACTTTCAGTTTCCCTTCCATGAACTTGTTCTCAAACCGTGCTTTGCCCCTGTCCTTATATCTTAATATATACAGCTCTGTACCGATAACCGTACATTCATCTACCTCGTTATTGAAAGAGCAAAGCAATTTCTGCTTGTCCTGTTCCGGCTCTTCCGACAGGAAGCCGATGTAGACCACAGCGTTACCATCATCCTCAATATCCTTGTATGGGTCGGCATCAGCAATGGTAGCCAGTTCATCTACTGTTCTCACCATTGTTTCAACCTCAAAACCCAGTTCTTTCTTTAGGTGCTTTTCAATCTTCTTCGATATGGTTTCATTCTTGCTTTTGGGTGCTTCAAAATATACATTGCCGCTTTGTATATAGCTGGCCACATTCTTAAAACCCATATCTGCAAAGAGCTGCCTCAGGTACTCCATCTTAATGATCTTGGTACCCGATACATTTATCGCCCGGTGAAATGCTACATACTTAGCCATATCAGTCTAGTTTGTTTTCCCTGTTATCCAGGAATCTCACCTGCTTACGGCTGCCTTCCGGGAACTGTATCTGGTGAATAGCAGATGCCGAATGGAAATGCAGCAATGGAGCTACCCTCAGCTTGCTCTGCAACTCAGGCCTCAACCTGGCTTCGCAATCATCTATGGGCAATGGTGTATGTATATGTAGTTTCAGTTCGTCCGTACCCAGCTCATTGGTAAAGGTCTCCACCACATATTCGCTCACATAGCCGATATTGTTCAGTATATCGAATATCGCGGGCGGGTAAAGCGTAGTGCCTTTGTATTTGATCATCTGCTGCTTGCGCCCCAATACCGGCGATAACCTCCGCGATGTTCTTCCGCAATAACACTTGGTATCATAATAAGTACAGATATCACCCGTACGATAGCGCAGCAGCGGCATACCCTCTACGCCGAGTGTAGTGATGGTCACCTCGCCAAACTGGCCCGCAGGTATGGGTTTGCCGTGGTCGTCCAGTATCTCCATAATTACCAGGTCGGGCTGCTCATGGCCACCTACCCCTGCATTACACTCCGTAAAGGCCGTCTGCATTTCTGTAGACGCATAGGTATTATATAAATGGATGGGCCATGCGTCGTGTATCTTCTGCCCAAGCGTGTTCAGTTCAAAATCAGTATTCCTGATGCTTTCGCCGATGCAGATAGCCTTTTTCACAGGCGAGTGTTTCAGGTCTACCTGGTGTTCGGTAGCATAGTCTATCAGCTTCAGCATGAACGACGGCACGGTAACAATACTATTAGACTGTAACCTACCGATAGCATCCCACTGCAACGCCGGCAACCCCGGGCCTGTACGTACCAACGCTGCACCCAGCTTGCGGATGCCCTGGTAATAAGCTATCCCCGCCATAAACTGCCTGTCCAGCGTAAGCATAAGCTGGTAAATATCTTCCGGCTGCCCGTCGGCACATTTGAATGATTGTTCTTCATTATATGCCAGCCTTTGCAGGTCGTTCTCGGTCAGGGCTATGGTTACAGGCTTGCCCATAGTGCCCGATGTAGCGGTATATTCTTTTATATCCGTCTCCGGCACGCAGAGGAACTCCCAGTTATGCTCCTGCATATCACTTTTTGAAGTGGTAGGCAGAAAGGTCATATCCTCCAGCGAGCGGATATTATTAATATCAATATTGTGTTCCCTGAACAAACGCTGGTAAAAGGGCGACTTGTCCTGCAGGTACTTAAGTAACTGCTGCAAAGCCTCGTATTGGTAGTCTCTTTGTTCGTCTGTAGTGGCAAAGGCCAGTTTGGGGTTATACATATTTCCTTCCGTTAAATACCTTACTAAAGTACACCGAAAAAAATCTATTGCCTTATTTCCAAATCTGATTTTTCATTTTTGTTTTGCTGATATATCTTTGCACATGGCTGCAAAATCTAAATTCTACGGCGAAGGCCTTACTTTCGATGACGTATTGCTGGCTCCTGCTTACTCTGAAGTACTTCCACGCGAAGTGAGCACAGCTTCCCAACTGACAAAAAACATTACGCTGAACATCCCTATGATGTCTGCGGCAATGGATACGGTAACTGACGCCCCACTGGCTATTGCACTGGCACGCGAAGGCGGAATAGGTATTCTGCACAAGAATATGTCCATTGAACGCCAGGCAGAGCAGGTGCGCAAAGTAAAGCGTAGTGAGAGCGGGCTGATAACAGACCCCATAACATTGACCCCAGAGGCTACAGTGGCAGATGCTGTAAAGCTGATGAAGGATAACAAAATAGGCGGTATTCCCATAGTGGGCAACAACAACCTGCTGGTGGGTATACTCACCAACCGCGACCTGCGCTTTGAAAAGAACATGCGCAAGAAGATAAGCGAGGTGATGACCAAAGACAACCTGATAACCGCCGCCATAGGCACCAACATGTCTAAGGCAGAAAGCATACTGGAGAAACACAAAATTGAGAAGCTGCCGATAGTAGACAAAAAAGGCAAGCTGATAGGCCTGATCACTTTCAGGGATATACTGCACCTGAAAAGCCACCCCAACGCCGCCAAAGACAGCGCGGGACGACTGCTGGCAGGTGCCGCGGTAGGTATCACAGCCGATACGCTGCAAAGGGTGGAAGCCCTGATGGCAGCAGGCGTTGACATCATTACTTTAGACAGCGCACACGGACACTCAAAAGGTGTGATAGATATGGTGAAGCTGGTGAAGAGATCCTTTAAACAACTACCGGTAATAGCCGGCAACATAGCTACCGCAGCAGGTGCACTGGCACTGGCAGAAGCAGGTGCTGATGCTGTGAAAGTAGGTGTAGGGCCGGGCTCTATCTGTACTACCCGCGTGGTAACAGGAGCAGGCGCCCCCCAACTGACGGCTATCATGGAAGCTGCACAGGCGCTGAAACGTAAGAACATACCCGTGATAGCAGACGGTGGTATCCGCTACACAGGCGATATGGTGAAGGCACTGGCAGCAGGCGCATCCTGCATCATGGCTGGTTCTATATTCGCAGGTACCGAGGAAAGCCCAGGCGAGACCATCATATACGAAGGACGTAAGTTCAAATCATACCGCGGTATGGGTTCTGTTGAGGCGATGCAGGAAGGTTCTAAAGACCGCTACTTCCAGGACATGGAGGCAGACGTGAAGAAACTGGTACCGGAAGGTATCGTTGGCCGTGTACCTTACAAAGGCACGCTCAGCGAGATAGTGCAACAATTTGTTGGCGGACTGAGGGCAGGTATGGGTTACTGCGGTGCTAAAGACATCAAGACCCTGCAAAACGATGCACAGTTCATACGCATCACCGCAGCAAGTATGGCCGAAAGCCACCCGCACGATATAGTAATTACCAAAGAAGCACCTAACTATAGTCGTTAATAGTTAGTAGTTTTAAATTCATACAGCGGCTGTGCATTTTGCATGGCCGCTTTTTTGTGCCCTCAATTGTAGCGCTGACGCGCGTGCGTCAGTGCGTCAGTGCGTCACTTACTATATTAAATAAAACGTAATTTTGTTATTAACAATAATTGTTGTATTATTGCTACTATTATTTAACCATGAAAAAGTATCACTATGGAACCTTTGAAACAAGAAGACCCTAAGGACATCATGAAGACAGACTGGTTCAACGAACTGTATGAGGCATCGAAGGCAGCAAAAAAACAAAACGAGCAAATACCGCTGCAACCTCCCGGAGAAGAAGAAAGCAAAGGCTATCGCTGCTTTGCCGACAAGCTGTACACTACCCTGCCCGAAATGCTGCGTGTACCCGCAAAGCGTTTCAGCGATGGTGAGGAGCGGGAGCTGTTCCTGGTAAGTGCACTGGGTGTAATAAGCGGCATGCTGCCCAACTATTACGGCAACTACTTTGGCAGCAATGTGGGTACCAACCTGTATTGCTTTGTAGTAGGCGCCTACGGCACGGGCAAGGGCGCTTTGAAATGGGCAAGGCTGCTGGGCGAGATCACCCACCTGAACAGGCTGGACGAAGCCAAAGAAGAAGAAGCACGCTACAAGCGCGACAAGGTGCAGTATAACATGCTGCTGGCACAATACAACAAAGGCAAGCTGGCAGAACCGCCCGCAGAGCCCGCACAGCCACGCCACCTGAAACTGTTCATACCCGCCAACACCACCAAGACCGCCGTAATGCAACTGCTGGAAGAGAACGACGGCAGCGGTATTATTTTTGAAACGGAGGGCGACACGTTGGCCGATATGCTGCGGCAGGACTATGGCAACTTCAGCGATATACTGCGCAAGGCCTACCACCACGAGCCGCTCAGCTTTTTTCGCCGTGCCAACAACGAGGATGTGACCGTGCAAAACCCGGCATTAAGCGTAGTGCTATCCGGCACTTACGACCAACTGCTGAAACTGATACCCAGTATAGATAACGGGCTGTACAGCAGGTTCATGTTCTACATGCTGCATGGCAACAACGATTTTCGCGATCCCTTCAGCAAGAACGACTTTACCCATGCGCTGCATATAGAGAACTACGCAGGCAAATACGCCGACCTGTATCGCCTGTTGCAACATCAGCAGGTAGCCAAACAGTTTACGCTTACCGCAGCGCAGCAACAACAATTTGTAGCGCACTTCAGGTATGTAAAAGAATGGACGCAGGACAAGATAGGCACCGAGCTGGACGGCAGCATCAACCGTATGGCGCTGATGGCCTACCGTATAGCCATGATACTGACCATACTGCGCCACTACGAGGCTGACACGCAACTGCAACGCGCCGCGCTTACCTGCACCGATACCGACCTGCAAAACGCACTGGACATTATGGACGTGCTGAGTTACAACGCTACAGACGTGTATAAATACCTGGGCAAACACGGCAGCAGGCGTGCCGCCAACATCAACAGCGATGAAAATACAGACGCACAACGCAACCTGTGCTACCGCTACAGCCAGCAGGGCATGAGCCTGCGCAAAATAGCCGTGGAGGTGTTTGGCAATATACACGCACACGGACGGGTAAGGCGCATACTGAAAAACTATGGCATACAGGAATAGCCTGTAGCGGTTGACGCACTGTAGCGCGCGCGTCAATGCGTCAATCCCCCTATCCCCCTAAAGGGGAGATTCAATACGCATATAGAATAGCCGTTTTACATCGCGATTATTATATGTAAATGAACTTATCATAATTAGTCTCCCCTTTAGGGGGATAGGGGGACTACTCAGCAAAGACGAATAAAAAACAAACCAAAAAAACTACAACCATGATAGAAATAAGATGTACAAAAATTGAGCAATGCCGCAACCAACCTGCCCTTTATGGCAAACTGCTGGCACTGAAACAGGCCTTACAGGAAGGACAGAACGGCAACTTCAACTCGGGCATGAGCAGCAAATGGCGCAGTGCGGCGCTGACCGTACACCACGGGGCAGACATAGATACGGCATACAACAACTTAGCCTTCAACCTGGGCACGTTCAGCAGCAAGGCATGTAAGGAGAAACAGGAGCCGATGCTGGACAGTTTCACCAGCTATTTTGAGCAACTGAACAACAACGGGTGGCAATTTAAATACGGCAACAAACAGGTGAGCTGGCAGGGCCTGCACGATGAGGTAAAAATGACGGGACAAGCACCCTGGATAATGGAACGCAACGGGCGCTATCATTGCCACTACATAACAGAAAAGCCCTACCCCGGCTGGCAGCAGCAACTCAGGTACCCGCTGCTGCAACAATATATAGCCAACAATATACTGGACTGCGACCCGCAACTGGTGAGCATAGGCATATATACCATACTGGACAAGCAGTTTATTATGATGCGATACGCAGAGGATGAACTACAGGAAGCACAGGCAGAAGCACGAAACATTTTTGCCGATGTACACCGGGCGTTTACCCGTGAGCTGCATACCCTATAACCACTGACGCGCTGTAGCGCGCGCGTCAGTGCGTCAATTTGGGAATTGGGTGAAAACACCTTATGTAACTTTCAAAATATACTATACATTTAACTTAATATGGCAAATAGAGTAACATATTTACTAGGTGCTGGTGCTAGTGCTGGAGCTCTTCCAACAATGGCCAATTTTGGAGAAGCAGTTACAGAAATACTTAACCACCTTGAATCAATTAAATCGAAACAAATCAACTTTTTTTGGGATCAGAATGAGAGAAATGCATATGACCTTGTATTTGACCACTTAAACATTCTTCTAAAAGCATGCAATGAGCATAAAACTGTTGACACATACGCAAAGATGCTGTGGTCAACCGATAAAAACAGTGAATATAAGCTTATAAAATGTACGATAATATTATTCTTCGAACTATACCGATATTTTAACAACAAAGTTGATAAAAGATATGATGCCTTTTTTGCCTCTATAATTTCAAAGGAAGAACCACGCTTACCTGATGAAATTCGTATTATATCATGGAACTATGACTACGAATTTGAAAAAGCTTTTATGAAATATGCATTGAGCGCGACGGAAGATATTCACTCTATTTATGATGAACTTAATGTGATACATAAAAATAGTATTCCAGTTGACTTAAAGAATAAATTCAGAATAATTAAAGTTAATGGTACGACAGGATTTTATGATACGAACCAAAAATTGACACTTGGTTTAAACCTCCCCAACTTTCACCGCGACAAAGACATTGCAGATATGTCATGGAAAGATATAATGCCATTATTCATTAATTACAATAAATATGCTGGCAAAAACTCGAAATATATTCCTGCAATTTCATTTGAATGGGAGAAAGATGACGACGGTAGTTTAAAAAAAGCAATAACGGAGTGCACATCAATGTCACGCGCATTAGTCGTAATTGGCTATTCATTCCCAACATTTAACCGTGAAATGGATACATATATACTACAAAGTCTAAAATTGCAATCGGGAGACACTCAAGTTTACATACAGGATGCTGACTACTATTCAATTCAATCAAAAATAGAACGATTCATCAAGAAAGACCTTACAACTTTCATTCATCAAGAAAGCAATTTAGATGAATTCTACTTACCTCATGAATTTCGCTAAATTGTAGCGTTGACGCGCGTGCGTCAGTGCGTCATCTGTATTTCTGTTGCTCTCTCACAAATGGCTATTGTTTTGTAATTCGCGATTGTCCTTCGCGAGCAACCCACCCCTACACCCCTCCGAGGAGGGGAATATATTACACCGTCACGGTTTAAAAACTCAATCCCACCCCGGCAACAAACATACCGTTGCTGCCCCAATCGAAAGGGCCGTTCCAGTGGTAGAAGGCGCCGGCGTTTATGTCCAGGTAGGCTATATTCAGATAGTTGAGGCGGATGATCCTGTTGAGCATCATCCCCGTTTCGTGATAGCCCGTAGCGGGTGTACCCAGGTTGCCGCCTGCCAAACTGTTCTGCCTGTTCAGGCTGCCATACAGCAGGTTGTGTATCACGCTGATATAGGGCGCGCTGTATTTTGTTTTGTACAGCATCCTGTCAAACTCGTGTCGGTAGAACAGGCAGGCATACCTGTCGTTGTAATACGTGTACGGGTGCATGGTCACAAAGCCGCCATATACATACAGGTACCCTTTGTTCAGCCTGTAGCCATTGGCCGCCAGCAGGAACGAGCGCGGCAGGGGTGCATCGTTCTGCGTCAGCAGCAGGCCTGCCTCCGCCCTTACTATATCCTTCCCCCACCTGTTGATATGTGTCCTGTAATTCACTGCGCCCACCACCCTCGCATAGTTCACATCATAGCCGAGGCTCCTCACATTGCCGCTACTGATATTGAGGTACAACACCGGGTATTTTGTAGCTATAGGAAAGTAATAGCCAAACAAGGGCGCTCTCTTCTCCCTGTAGGCATACCTCAGGTGCAGAGACACCTCCTGCTGCTCAAACTTTGTGTTGTAGGCATCACCGTTGCCCCACTTATAGGAGTATTGCGGTTTTAGCGTATGCAGGCTGTATTGCACATCCCCTTCCAGGTAGCCCGCCCTGCCATGTACCGTTGCGGTATAGCCCACTATCCTGTCTACCTTGTTCAGCAGCAGGCTGCGGTAGTAGCGCATATCCAGCTCGGGGTGGATACTTACATTACCACTGTTTTGGTAGGTGTTCTCGTAAGCCACCTCGGCCCAGTATTCCTTCCTGCTGTCAAAATACTTCTTTACAGAGCCGCCGTATTTCCATTGTTTGTCTTTAAAACCATAACCAAACCAGCCACCTACAGACAGGTTCTTCACCAGCTTATCATTGGTATATAAGCCCAGACCCAGCCTTGTTTTCTCATAGGCGTTATAGGTATACAGGCGAGACAGGTCGACATCTACAGCATTTATATGTACCCTCCCCGTCACCGCAAAGTAGCCAACAACGTCCATTAGCTTATCAACACCTACATCCTCAAACACACTATCCATAAACACATAGGTATTCTGCTCTTTCAGGGTAAGCGGTTCGTGCCTTATAGCAGCCCACTCTTCGTCTGTACGCATATCTATCGAGTCGTGCAGTGTAACAGGGTATGCCTTACTGTATTTGTCCAGGTCGTCCTCGTTGAATGAAACTGAATCTACAATGGAGTGTCCACTCAGGCGCAATCCTATCTTGGGGCTCGGATATTTTTTGAAGATGAAATCATAATTCAGCTCGGCGGGAAACCAACGGCCGTCTACCTGCTTATAGTTCTGTTCCATTTTCAGGTAACGCTCCTGCCCGCTGTCTGCCGAGTTGGTGGTGATATGCGTTATAGCATACCCATTACTGTTGATATACACGATACCCCGCAATGAATTAAAATTGGCGCCCTTCTTTGGATAGTACGACAGCATAAATGTAGTATCACCATCCTGCACCAACTCATTGTTCAGGCTGAACTCGTATTTGCCCTGCCAGCCCGGGGCAACCGGGTGCATATAGTTGATGCCGTTCAGTGCTATCACATCGGTATACACATGAAAAGGCAGCAGCCCCGTCACGAGGTTGGTAAAGTATGTTTTCTGAAACCCTGACAGCTTCGACGCCAGTATGGTCTCCTGCAGTTTATCACGCTTGCGGTAAGAGCGCTTGCTATAGGTCTCTCCGAATAGTATATGCCTTTGCTCTATGAATTTATTGAACTGTTGTGTACTGCTGTCATCCTGCTTATAGTCAGCAGATGGCAACATATCCGCATCCATCTTATAATACACATGGCATTTATAAGCATCAAACAGATCGGGGTCGTGTTCTTTTTTATGCGCAATAGCGGTATTAATAATGCGTCTTATCTTTTCATTATCGGGGCGTATCACCACTTCATCCATCTTGCCCGAAATGCGCTGTAACCGTATGGTATCGCGCAGCGGTCGCCTCACTGTAAGTGTTGAGTAACCTGCGTAAGAAATATGTAGTTCGGCAAAAGCATTGCCCGCAGGTATGGAAAATACGCCGTTGATATCTGCAACCGTACCCCGTGTAGTATTGCCATAGCGTACAGTGGCGTATGGCAGTGTCTCTCCCGAGTAGCCATCTACCACAATGCAGCTTTTGCTATGCTGAGCACGGCATAAAACAGGTAATAAACAGAGTAGTATAAAAGTGGCAAAACGGTTCATTGTCATTACATACAACGACAATATTAAGGGATTATTCTAAACCCTCTTCCTCAAAATCGGCAGACATCGGTGAATTGTTGATAAGCTTATACAATGCAGGGCCGTGCTGGTAGATACCCTTATTGTATTTATTCCCAAGAACTATGATAGTAAAATTGTCTTTGATGAACCTGAGGAATACTGTATTGTTACCATGCCACCAACCATTGTGAAATACTACTTTATCGCCGTCAGGGTAGCAGTACATGCGCCAGCCCAGGCCGTAATTCTTAACGCCGGGCCTTTCAAAAGAGCATGGGCCATAAGCATACTCTGTGGTAGCACTATCTAAGAACAGGTAGTTGTAAAAAGACTGGTCCCATTTATACATATCACGCACGGTGCTGTATATCCCCTTATCTCCATAGATACCATCAGAGAATACTATCGGGTATACAGACCAGTCATATTTGTAACTTTTGGTAGCATTACCGGGCAGTCCCCAGGCAGGGTCAAACACGAAGGTATTGGTCATACCCAGCGGCTCAAAAATATACTGCTGCATGAAATCACGGTAATTCATCTCCGTTACTTCCTCTATCAGCCTGGCAAGTATAGCAAAGTTGCTGTTGCTGTATTTGAACCGGGTATTGGGGGTAAATTCCAACCCTGGTTTGTATTTGGCAAACATAGCCAGCAGGTCGTCATTATATATCGGCGTGACAGTATTCTTATTGTAACGTGCGTACCACCTAAGGTAATCAGGAACGCCGGAGCGGTGGTTCAGTAACATTTTGATCGTCACGTCTGGATAAGGGAAATTTGGCAGGTAAGTTTGCACCTTATGGTCAATATTCAGGTATTTGTGCTGGTGCAGGTACATAATGGCTGTAGCTGTAAAGGTCTTGGATGTTGAGGCTAACTGTACGCCTGCGTCCGGGGTAAGTTTTCTGCCGGCTCCTTTATCTGCATATCCAAAATAACGCTCATAAATGATCTGCCCGTGATATCCTATCAATACGCTGCCGTTAAATCCATGCGCTACCTGCACACGGTAGAATGAGTCCAGTTTATACCTCATCAACTGGTATTCTACAGTGGTGGTGTCCTCAAAATAAAGATTGATACTGCCGAATTTCTTGGGTTCCCCGGTGTATTTGGGACAAGCTTTCAGTCCTGTCGTCTGCAACGAACAAGCTAAAGCTATGATCAGGAAAAAAGCATTAAATACGGTTTTTTTATACTGCATAATACACCGGCACTACCTACAAAACTATATCATAAGATCAAGCTATCGGCCCCTTTAACTCATCATTAACAAATTTATATACTTTCTCTATAAACTCGTAGTAGCATTGTCCTATCTCGTAGTAGCTGACAACAAATGTACGATAGGCTTCATCAACCGGCTGCATATGTTTGGCGCGACGCTGTAACCCTTGCAGGGAGCGCTGTGCGCCCATCATATGGCGGTAATTGTACAGCCAGTTCTGCTCTTTCATATAAGGAAACATAGCTGCGAATTTCGGAGGAAAGAACTCTTTGTGCTGCTCCAGCTTTTTATACACATCCTGTGTAAAACCCAACAGATCATCTTCTGTTTTAAAGTATGCGGGATCTGTAGCCAGGTAATGATCGAATAGTGTATCTACTATTGCACCTGAATACAAACCATAATTCTGGCGGAACCATACTGCCGCTCGCTGTACTGAGGGAAAGGTATCTGTAAAAGAATCTATTTTACGATGTAATAATATACCCTTCTGTATACCTTCCGGGTAATCATTTAAAGCCACCCTGCCTTTCACATAGTCACCTATCATATTCCCGGTAAGTATCTCTGCATCTCCCAAAGACAGGAACGCATGACCTAAATAGTTCATGCTGCAATCTACTACAACTGCATGATACGTGGCAGCTTTTCGGCCAGTATTTCAAGGTCGTTGTTCATTGCTTTCAGCTCCACCAGCATTTTTTCAAGATATATTTCCTGGTGATTACTCAGCAATATATGGGGTTGGCTCATTGATCCGTCAGTAAGAAGATTATATGTCGACGACGGGTCTATACTTTTGAGTAAGTACACATTCTTCACAAATAGCCTGTCACAATCTGTTAAAAGTTTCTGTTGCCGCAACACCAGGTCCTGGTCTGTATCATCATTCATATCGCCCTGTTCCAGTTGTATGTTATTCAGCTCCCTGGTAATTCTTATATTATGTGTGATAATGTAATAGAAAATAGCAAAAGGGCGTTTCCTGAATGCAGGTTCTTCCATATATCTATTGAAAGAATCAAATGCATTGCTATTGGCTGACTCTGCATTGCGTTTGTATTTTGTCCATACCCCTTCCTGTTTGCCCGGAAAGAATATAGCACAGAAGTAAACATAGTTCATATGTATGGCATGCGACAAGTGCACGGGCAACCACTTTTTGTCCCAGGTAGGTAACAATGCAAAACCTGCCACCACTGCAATAAGAGAGCCCGCAACAGTTGACAATGCACGGGTCAGTATCAGGTCACTACTCAACTCCCTGTTGATGTTAAATAGCAATACCAGGTTGACTGTAATAAAAAACGCTGCCCAGGAATATCGTTTGCGCAAAAAAACGATCATAGGTATAAACGTCAGGAACAGCAATGCCTCCTGCAGGTACAGTCCTGTAGGCAATCGCAAAAACAAACCGGCAACAATGCCACCTGCTACGGTACCTATCACCCTGTCACGTGCTTTTTTCAGTGTAGCACCAAAGTAGGTTTGTGTTACAATGATCAGTGTAAATGGAATCCAATAACCATGGTCAATATTCCAGAACTTGTATATGAACATGGCAATAGCAGCAGCAATAGCAGAACGCAACGCATACCTGGCGGTAAAGGTGCCGAAGTTGAACAGTATCTGTATATACCTGAGCCAATATTTAGGGTGCAGGATAAATATGGTCTTCATCATGGAATATGACCGTATCATCGATTTTTCCTGTACAATACTTTGAAGATGTTTAAATGCCGCATCTATCACTTTAGTGTTACGCTCTGCAAGCAGTATGATCCTTGCGATATGCGGCCCATTTTCAGACCCCGCGTCCGGAATACGTTCTTTCAACAATGTTGTCAGCTTATTCAGCCTGCTGATGCGCGAGCGGAGTATCAGCTCCTCCGCCGGTTCGTGAGTAATGGTATATACTGCCATGCGTTCCAGCGTTTGCTCCATAGCACGCAGTAAAGAAAATATTTTCACACAGATACTACTGTCCAGCATACTGCGGTGCAGGTTATGCATCTCCTCGCTGATAGTAGTTACCTGTATACCAACGATAGCTGCAGCTTTACGCACTTGCGCCAGCACATGCTCATCTCCATCCTTCTCTGTAGACTCATGAGCCATGGTTTCAAACAATTCCAATGAAGCATCAATAGCCGTTCGTATATCTTTTTCCTTCAGGTATATATCGTGTTCATTACTCCTTGGGCCACTGCCATCCCACCCTTTAGCAATAGTTTGAGTAAGTGCACTTATCGATTTCCATATGATGGCTATCGACCGCCGGTAAGGACGCTGGGCGGGAACAAACACCGATGCTACTACTGCTGCTACACCATTCCACAAAGCGCCCCCCACTACCAGCATTGCACGCTCTTGCAATTCAGGGATCGTAGAGGTTGGGTATGCGTTACAGAATATGAACAATGCATACACACAAATAGCCAGCCCGCTACCCCTGTTGCCTATATTCTTCAATAATGAAGAAACAAAGGCAACTGCCGCCATCATAATTACACTCAACCACAATATATGCCCGGTAACACTACCTAACAATGCAAAAAGTATAGCTAAAGCAGAGCTACCTGCCAGCAGCTTAAGCCTGTGCTGAAAATCTCCTTTCAACTCTACCCAGCAAATACATTCTGCCATCAGGGCTACCCAGCCTGCTTCTACCAGCCTGCCGGTGTACACACCCCATATTAACGGAGCCATAGCGGCAATAGCCATGCGCAGCCCCCAACTCACGTCCGGCTCGAATGTCTCATTTACGATGAGCTTATTAAGTTGCTTATATGGTTGTACTATACGCAATGGTACTTACTTAGTATCTGGCCATGAGTTGTTTGTCGATCAGCACCTTCAGGTTATCGCTATGTATAGTGCCCTCAATAAACTTACGATAGCTTCTTTTTTTGTAGAACAGTAATGTAGCAGGTATTGAGCCCTGCCACTCATTGTCTATCTTAGGAATAAACTCGTTAGCATTGGTTTCATTGAACCACACCACCTCGTGCTCCAGTTTTTTCTTCTGTACAAACTTTGGTATCTTCTTTTGATAATCTTCTTTAAAGTCCAGGCTTACCAGCAATACTTTCACAGGCCTGCCTTTATAGTTACCTGCAAGCTTATCGAACTCGGGCAGTTCTTTCACACAAGGGCCGCACCATGTTGCCCAAAAATTGACCACAAATAATGTATCAGGCGAAGCTGCTAATCTTTTCATCAACATTTCAGCATCATAAGCTGCTATGTCCTGTCCGAACGATATATTGACGCCTGCTATTAAGACAAAAGCTAATACCAGGGTCCGTATGTATTTAGTCATGACACAAAGGTATCACACAACTATGAGCTAATCATAGCTGAATATCTTAAAACCATGTTTAAATAGTAATGTTTTGCTTCATTTACATTAGGTTTGCCGGGTATTTTAAGACAAAAAGCACTTTTATGGATAAGTTATCCTTATTACAGGACAAGATAAGCCAGGCGATGCAGGGCGGTGGCGAAAAGCGCATTGAAAGCCAGCATAAGAAAGGCAAACTGACTGCCCGCGAGCGTATCCAATTACTTTTGGACGAAGGCTCATTTGAAGAAGTAGGCATGCTTGTTACACACCGCAGCCGCGACTTTGGTATGGATAAAGAAGTATACCTTGGTGATGGTGTTGTGACAGGTTACGGCACCATCAACGGCAGGCTTACCTATGTTTTCTCACAAGACTTTACCGTTTTCGGGGGTAGCCTGTCAGAAACACATGCTGAAAAGATATGTAAGATAATGGACCTGGCTGTGCAGAACGGAGCACCACTTATAGGCCTGAACGATAGTGGCGGTGCCAGGATACAGGAAGGTGTAGTGTCATTGGGTGGCTATGCCGATATCTTCCACAGGAATGTAAAAGCTTCCGGTGTTATACCTCAGCTTTCTGCCATCATGGGGCCATGCGCCGGTGGTGCGGTATACTCGCCTGCAATAACAGACTTTATCCTTATGGTAGAACATACTTCATACATGTTCGTAACAGGGCCTAACGTGGTAAAAACCGTTACTCACGAGACCGTGACCAGCGAAGAACTGGGTGGAGCACAAACACATGCTTCCAAGTCCGGCGTTACACATTTTGCCTGTGCCAACGAGGTAGCTTGTATAGAGAACCTGAAACAACTGCTGAGCTACATGCCGCAAAACTGCGAAGATGATGCCCCTGTATATGCATATGATATCGCTGACGAGAAACGCCCGGTATTGAACGACATTATTCCTGATAACCCTAACCAGCCTTATGACATGAAGGAGGTGATAGAGCAGGTGGTTGATACAGACTCGTTCCTTGAAGTACATAAGAACTACGCTGAGAATATTGTTGTCGGTTTTGCACGTATCGGCGGTCGTAGCATTGGCATTGTGGCCAACCAGCCTGCCAGCCTGGCTGGTGTACTGGATATTGACTCAAGTAAGAAAGGTGCCCGCTTTGTTCGTTTCTGCGATGCCTTTAATATTCCGTTACTGGTATTGGTAGACGTTCCGGGCTTCCTGCCGGGTACAGACCAGGAATGGCATGGCATCATCACCAATGGTGCTAAACTGTTGTATGCACTTAGTGAAGCAACCGTACCTAAAGTAACCGTCATTACCCGCAAAGCATATGGAGGTGCTTATGATGTAATGAACTCTAAACACATCGGCGCCGACCTGAACTACGCTTGGCCTACTGCTGAAATTGCCGTAATGGGTGCCAAAGGTGCTGCGGAGATCATATTTAAGAAAGAGATAGCCGAAGCTGCTGACAGCGAAGCAAAACTGAAGGAAAAAGAACAGGAATATATTGACAAATTCGCTAATCCTTATGGTGCTGCCGCCCGTGGATTCATTGATGAGGTGATACTACCTGATGCCACACGCGAAAAACTCATAAGAGCTTACAAAATGCTTGAGAACAAAGTAGAACTCAGGCCTAAACGCAAACACGGCAATATTCCTTTATAAAGAAGATATAATAAAAATACGGCTCAACAAGAAGCCGTATTTTTATGTTCGGTAACCTGTGTTGAACATCTTACATAAAGTACTTGACTGGGTATTATATACCAGTCTTTTTGCAGCATTTTGTGCTGTCGGGCTTTGTATGAGCACCGAGCGCCTGTTACTGAATGATATTCCACCACTCTACTCCTCTCTGCACTTGCTGGTATTCAGCAGTACATTGCTGGTGTATAATGTACACTACCTGGTAAAAAAATCAACACCGGAGCTATCAGACAGGTTTGGCTGGTCAGAACATCACAGGCTTTGGCACTACCTTTTGCTCAGTGCGGGACTTGTTGGTTGTATCGTATCAGTTTTCTTGTTGCCACTGAAAATACTGGTAGCCTGCGGAGTACTCGCACTGCTTTCATTTTCTTATTCTATCCCGCTGTTGCCTATCAGCAACCCTAAAAGGCTGAAAGATTTCGGATGGATAAAGATAACCGTACTTACTACAGTCTGGACCATCGTCACCAGTGTGCTACCCATACTTGACCACGACATGAATATATCAGATTATCCATACGAGATACTGATGCGTTTTGTATTCATGCTTACACTCTGTGTTGCATTCGACATCAGGGATATGCAGACCGATATGGACGCTGGTATTGCTACCCTGCCTAATATGATAGGTATTAAAGGCAGCTACAGGGTTATGAGCGCATCCATGATATTATTTATCATCATGAGCTTTGTACAGTACATCAGGCACCCCTCACATCTGAGGCTGGGCGCTGAGCTGTTTGTTGCTGCAGCAGTAAAACTTGTGATCGACTATGCACGCAAACATCCCTCAGACAGGGCTTATCTAGGATTGGTAGACGGCATGATGATGCTCTACGCCATCCTTGTATTATGGCACTAAAAAAGCCGGTCTTCACTAGACCGGCCTTAATTATTCATTCAGTTCAATTTATTGTTTCACTATCGGCATTACACGTGTGCTGCCGTCTTTATGTATCTGCATAAAGTAATTGCCCGGTGCCCAGTTTGAGGTATTGAATGTGCCGGTATACTTCGCAGGACTGATATACAATTTACTTTGGCTTACAATAGCACCTGTGTAACTGTACACAGTAATATCATAGTACCCCTCTTCGGCTTTATTCATATCCAAAGTGAGTATATCCTGCACAGGATTCGGATAAGTTTTGAAAACGACCTCCTTAGACACCTGGCCAACAGACGTCTTATCAACCAGGTTGAGCGAGAAGGTAGTACCAACAACATCCCCGGTAGATAAACCATCATTATTTACGGCTGTAAATATTGCATACATAGTTATAGCACCCACGCCCGAAGAAGGGGCTGTCCATTCAAATTTAGTCTCAAACATATCTAACGCCGTCTTGGCTACCGGTACTTTATGTTCTGCAATGGTTGGTATGGCTGAAGGATAACCGTGCGCGTTTGCCGAAAAACCACCATATGTACCCACCTCAGACGAATCTGATTTTTTCAGTGCCACGGTCTGGAAGCCAAAATGACTTGAGGTAGCGGCCCCGGTCAATGTTACATAATAAACTTCACCTGCTTCGTAAGAAGTTACCAGCGGGCCATTAAGCCCGGTACTTTTTTTACGCAGCTCAATGGTTCCGGAAGGGGCTGTAAATACGCCTCCGGAATGACAACCGGCTTGCGCGCAGGTACCATTAGCCTTAGGGCTACCCGTTACATTACCAATAGAATTATTGGCCGGGCCGGTCATATAACTGGAAAAGGTAAGTGCTGAAAATGCTAAAATGGATGAAATAAGTAGAGTTCTTTTTCTCATAAGCAAAAAAATAATTCGTTAGAAAATCGTTTACATGTTTTCAGTTTATCTTTGCGCGAATGGCACAGAATAAACTGGTACGCTTCGAAGCGATAAATAAATATACGAATGTTTTGCAATATCCTAAAGACATTAAAGGATCATGGCATACATTTTTCAATAACAATAACCCTATTACGCTGGAGCTGGCTTGTGGCAAAGGAGAGTACAGTGTGAACCTGGGCAGGCAGAACAAAGACAAGAACTACCTGGGTGTTGATATAAAAGGCAACAGGATATACATAGGTGCGAAACAAGCACTAGAGGAAGAATTGACCAATGTAGGATTCTTACGTACCCATATACTGCAGATAGAGGACTATTTTCAACCCGGAGAAATAGAAGCTATATGGATCATATTCCCTGACCCGTTCCTGAGAGAATCCCGCGAAAAGAACCGTCTTACCCACCCCCGCTTCCTGTACAGGTATCAGCATATCCTTCCTCCGGGTGGTGTCATCAACCTGAAAACGGATTCCAAAGAATTGTACGAATATACCCTTGAGGTGATAGCACAGAATAACTGTACGATAAAAGAGAACATTGCTGATATTTATGGCAAAGGGAAAGCTACAGGTCCGCTGGCCATACAGACATTCTATGAAAAAATGCACCTGGCCGAAGGACGTACTATTTATTATCTTGCCTTTACCCTGCCCGAAACGGAAATAGAAGTAGAAGAACGATACAAAACACACAAGGCCATTGACACCAGAGATTGATTATTATATCAACGAAGAAGGAATGCTGGTATTTACCGAGCACTTCCACCTTGAAAGGGGATTTTGTTGCGGCAGGGGTTGCCGCCACTGCCCGTACGACTATATCAATGTGCCGGAAGTGAAACGCAATAATCTGCTGGCAGCCCGCAAACAACATGAAGAGAAACGAAACCAATAAAGAAAGTATCTACGAGGCCATATACGATGTGGTTCGTTGCGTGCCCAAAGGCAGGGTTACCACCTATGGTGCAGTATCGGCTGCTATAGGAGTCAAATCCGGTGCGCGTATGGTTGGTTATGCTATGAATCTGTCGCACAATGCAAAACCTAAAGTGCCCGCTCACAGGGTAGTGAATCGCAACGGTATGCTATCAGGTAAACACCATTTTTCGCCTCCTGAACGCATGCAGCAACTACTGGAAAAAGAAGGTATCGAAGTAAAGGATGATACAATAGCGGATTTCAAAACCTTATTCTGGGATCCGCTCACTGAAATTGAACTATAGAACATTACATTTTCTGCTCATCAACCGTATGCAGCCAATGGCTGTCTGCCAGGTATTTCTGCTCCGGGTAGAAGATAAATAAGCAGGTACCTCCCTTGGTCATATCAATAAGTTGCGGAGCAATTTCATTGCTTACAGCAGGGCAACCCCAACTGCGCCCCAGCCTGCCTGTGCCGGCAATAAAATCACTGCTTACATATCCTGCGCCATGTACTACTATCGTGCGTTCATATGCTGCAGAGTTATATCCTTGGTCCATGCCATGCAGGTAAAGCGATAGTCCATGCTGTCCGTGATAGGTATCGCCTGTTACATAAAAGCCCAGGCTGCTTTTATGTGAGCCTTCTTTATTGGAAAAATATTTTGCGTGTTCTTCGCCGGTGCCCTGCCCATGGGCTACATAAGTATTCAGCAATACTTTCTTAGCCTGAAGGTCAATCACCCAAAGCCTTTTCTTATTGGCAGATAGTGAATAGTCACATACAGTTATCAGTTTTTTGCCATCATTCAGTTTATGTTCTGCTTTCAGGTTAAGGTACCCGGTCATGGCATTCATGAACACATAATAATCCAGCCTTTCGCTACCATTGAAATCTATCTGCCTGTATAATGAGGATATGGCATTAGATGTAATTGAAACAGGAGCATCAGGTTCGTGCGCGGTAACATTCATATTACCTGCAAGTGTGAATATTGTTAAAATGTAAACTAATGTTCTTCTCTTCATTTGTAGGGGTAACCATGTACGTGAGTGGTTATATTCAAAGATAACAATTTATCATCTGTTCTCAAATAAAGCTGTACCTGTTTAACAACAAATTACCATTTTATGCATACACCAAATACACATATAGGTGTAAGTTATACATAGCTCCGAAATCCCTCGTTTTTTCCTTACATTTGGCGGTCTTTAAAAATATTTAAGTTCTATGAAAGAAGTGTATATCATATCCGCGGTCCGTACCCCTATGGGTAGCTGGGGCGGTTCTCTGAAAGATTTTTCTGCCACCAAACTCGGTTCATTCGCAATAAAAGGCGCAATAGAAAAAGCAGGTGTTGCACCTGAAGAAGTGAACGAAGTTTTCATGGGTTGTGTTATGCAGGCCAACCTCGGCCAGGCACCTGCACGCCAGGCAGCTTTGTTTGCGGGCCTGCCCAACAGCATACCTTGTACTACCGTAAACAAAGTATGTGCCAGTGGTATGAAAGCAGTTATGCAGGGCGCACAAGCTATCATGCTGGGCGATGCAGACGTAGTAGTTGCAGGTGGTATGGAAAGCATGAGTAATGTACCTTTCTACAACGACAAAGTACGTTGGGGAAACAAGTATGGCAACATCACACTGATAGACGGCCTGGCAAAAGACGGCCTGACAGATGTGTACAACAACTACCCTATGGGTAACGCTGCCGAACTTTGCGCAAGCGAGTGCAACATCAGCCGCGAAGCACAGGATGAGTTTGCTGTTGAAAGTTACAAACGCAGCCAGGCTTCTGTAGAAGGTGGTAAGTTCGACAACGAGATCATCCCGGTTGAGATACCTCAACGTAAAGGAGACCCTATAGTTTTTGCTAAAGATGAAGAGCCTTTCAACGTTAAGTTCGATAAGATACCTGCTCTGAAATCTGCTTTCACAAAAGATGGTTCTGTAACAGCGGCTAACGCCAGCACGATGAACGACGGCGCTGCTGCACTGGTACTGATGAGCAAAGAAAAAGCTGAAGCTCTGGGACTGAAACCTATAGCCAAAATAAAAGGCTATGCAGATGCCGCACAGGCGCCTGAATGGTTCACCACATCACCTGCATTGGCTGTGCCTAAAGCAGTAGCAAAAGCAGGCCTGAAAATGGAAGACATCTCTTATTACGAGCTGAACGAAGCATTCAGCGTAGTAGGACTGGTAAACATGGAGAAAATGAACCTGAAACCTGAGCAGGTGAATGTGAACGGTGGTGCCGTAGCTATGGGTCACCCATTGGGTGCCAGTGGTGCGCGTATACTGGTTACACTCATCAACGTACTGGAGCAAAACAACGCTAAGTACGGTGCGGCCGGTATCTGTAACGGTGGTGGCGGTGCCAGCGCTGTAGTGATTGAAAAAATGTAATACAACTACATTAACATAAAATAAAATGGTGCGGATGTCCGCACCTTTTTATTTTATACCAACTGTCGAGAAATAAAAGCAGTAACACCTATATCTTTGCGAGTATAGTCATTTTCCTTAGGTCGTATATAATAACCTGTGGCTGGTCATTTTTGTCATGTGTACCACTCTTGTCAGAATCTTCGTATCCTGTTATCACTATAGTTCCTGTTTGCTTTTTAAGTATCCAGCCGGTTGCAAAGTGAGTTTCTTCAGTCAACATCTGCTTCCCGTCTGTTGATAATACAACTAACCTTTTGGCATCTCCCCAATTCGCATCTTTATCTTTATCAGTATTGAATTTACCAATCGTTACTACTACCCTGTTCACGCCAATGCTATCTAATATTATTTGTTCAATATTGGTTATATACTCATCCTTAGCAAAATCAATTTGCTTATGCTCTCCATTTTTAGCATTCACAAATAATATGTGCCTGCTTCCTACTCGCATTTTATGATGGTCTTCAACCGAAGCAAGCACATAATCTGTCCCATTCAGTTCTACAAGTTTATTGTACGTAACATAACTATGCTTGGCCTGTCCGAATGAATACATTGAGACGAATAGACATAAAAAAAAGAAAAGTGTTCTCATAACAGGTATTTTATAGTTTAAACGCAATATTCGTATTTAGCGTATGTCAAAGCATAGAGAAAATATCAACTTTTATTTGTTACAACCCTCCCATCTTACAAACCTTCTTAAACTCTGCCGGTTTCACTTTTCCAACTGACAACCTTGACAAACGTACCAGGTCCATATCTGCCAGGTCTTTCTCTGCTTTTATTGCTTCCAGCGTTACCGGGTTGGGCATATCCTTAACAGGCTTCAGGTCTACCACCACCCATGCAGGGTTATCAGTAGTAGGGTCCTGGTAAGCTGTTTTCACCACCTCGGCAATACCCACTATCGCCAGCCCCTCATTACTATGATAAAAGAAGACCTGGTCGCCTTTTTGCATATCCCTCAGATTGTTACGTGCCGCATAGTTGCGCACGCCATCCCAGAATGTCTTCTTCTCTTTTTTAAACTGCTCCCAGCTATATTTGAATGGTTCTGATTTTACCAGCCAGTAATTCATAGTTTGTATTGATTTGTCTTACTAAAATATCCTATTTATCCCTTTGCAGCAAATACGATGCGAGTTGATACAGTGGTTGCTTCCGCTCATCAGGCACGTCTATATCTTCCAGGTTGGCAAATGCTTTGTCTGAGTAATGAGCAACCGCTTCCCTGCAAGCTACATCCGCACCTGTATTCGTGTACAACGACAACATAGCAGGCACCTTCGTTGCATCATCTCTTTTCAGCAATGCTTCTATAGCCGTATGCTGCAATGTGTTCGCTCGTTCAAAGGCGTTCAGCAGCAGGTATGTTTTTTTGTTAGCAATAATGTCGCCGCCATTTTGTTTACCCAGCTTTTCAGTATCGCCAAAAGCATCCAGGTAGTCGTCCTGCAATTGGAATGCGATACCCACATTCTTCCCGAATTCGTACAGTTTTTCTGCATTTTCTACGGTGGCACCGCCAAGTATGGCACCCATTTTCAGGCTGCACGCCAGCAGTACCGATGTCTTCAAGGTGATCATGTGTATATATTCATCTATCGACACATCATCTCTCTGCTCAAAATCCATATCCATTTGCTGCCCTTCGCACACTTCTATCGCAGTCGTATTGAACAGTTCAAGCAATACCTGCAAATGTGGTTGTATCTTGGCCAGTTGCGCGTAAGCATAAATGCACATCACGTCACCACTCAGTATACCCGCGGTTAAACCATATTTAGCATGTATCGTAGGATTCCCCCTGCGCAAAGGAGCCTTATCCATTATATCATCATGTATAAGCGTAAAGTTGTGGAACAGCTCAATGGCCGCAGCTGCATTCCACGCGTCCTCATTTATCTCGCCAAACACCTCGTTGCTCATAATGCACAAGGCAGGACGAACCCGCTTGGCACCCAATGCCAGCAAGTAACGGCATGGTTCATATAAATTGGGGGTCACTGCCGGGAATAGTTGCGGGTCCTGCACCCGCTTTTCAAATTGTTGTACTATCTCTTTAAAATTCTGCATGTATTACTTCTTTCTCCTCGCCGATGTTTTTGCCATCGGCTTTTTTGTACTCTTTTTTATTACTCCTGTCTGCGGAGCCTCCACCAGCATAAAATCCATTTGTCGCTTTTCCAGGTTGGTAGACACTACTCTTATCCTTACTTTATCACCTATACCAAAACGCATTCTTGTGTGCCTGCCCACCAATGCATATTCACTCTCCAGCAGTTCAAAATCATCTATATCTGCCAGGTCTGATATACCAACCATACCCTCGCATTTATGTTCCACCGTTTCTGCCCAGAAACCGAAACTGGCAACACCACTCACTACCGCATCAAACTCGTCGCCAATATAATCCTGCATGAATTCTACCTGCTTGTACTTATTGGCGGCACGTTCACAGTCCATGGCCCTGCGTTCCTGGTCTGAGCAATGGCGGCACTGCTGCTCCAGGTGTTTTATCGGTTTTATATTGTCTTCCAGGCACTGTGCCAATATCCGGTGCACCAGTACATCAGGATAACGGCGTATGGGTGAAGTAAAGTGACAATAGTCCTCGAAACCTAAACCATAGTGGCCTATATTATCGGTAGTATATACCGCTTTCGACATCGTACGTATGCCCAGTGTTTCTAACACATGCTGCTCAGGTTTGCCCTGAGCCAATGCCAGCATCTCGTTGAACGACGCTGCTATAGCCTCCGGTGTCTGAATATTGAACTTGTGCCCGTAACGCGCAGCAAACGTAGTGAACAGTTTCAGCTTCTCTTCATTAGGATCGTCATGCACCCTGTATGGGAAAGGAACCGGCTTACCTTTTACCATGATCTTGGACACATGCTCCGCAACAGTACGGTTGGCCAGCAGCATGAACTCTTCCACCAACTGGTGTGCTTCCTTACTCTCTTTTATCATGATGCCTATCGGCTTGCCATGCTCATCCAGTTTAAAACGTACCTCCTGCGATGAGAAATTGATAGCTCCATGATCGAATCTCTGTTGCCTCAGGTTCTGTGCTATAGTATTCAGCAGCAGCAGTTCTTTCTTATGATCACCTTCACCACCTTCTATCATGGCCTGCACATCCTCATAGGTAAATCTGCGTTTGGAACGTGTAGCAGTACGTCCCAGCCAATAGTCTTTTACCTTACCTGTTTTATTGATAGTGAATACTGCGGAAAAGGTATACTTATCTTCATCTGGCCGCAGCGAACACAATTCATTAGACAGTCGCTCAGGCAACATCGGCAGCACCCTGTCCGGCAGGTACACACTGGTCGCCCTTTTGTATGCTTCTTTATCCAGTGCTGAACCTTCTTCTATATAATGGCTCACATCTGCAATATGCACCCCTATTTCATAATAACCACCCTTTAGTGTCTTTACAGAAATAGCATCATCAAAATCCCTGGCATCTACAGGGTCAATGGTCAGGGTTAGTTCATCACGCATATCCCTGCGTGTTTGCACATCTTCTTTACTTACTCCTTCAGGATATCGTGCCGCCTCTTCCATAACGTCGTCAGGAAAGGTGAGCGGGAAACCATTCTCAACAAGTATCCCCTGCATAGCTATCTCATCTGCCGTTTCATTGGTCAGCACACTTATCACCTCCCCCACAGGGTTCTTCGATTTACCAGTCCACTCCACTATCCGGGCTATACACTTGTCCCCCTGACCTGCACCGTTCAGCAGATGCAACGGTATAAAAATATCTACCGGCATTTTATCCGAATCGGGCACAAGGAAGGCAAAATGCTTATGCACTTCTATCCTGCCGCTGAACTCAGATTGTTTTCTTCTTATCACATCTACCACCACACCTTCCGGCCTTGCGCCGAACTTCTTGCCTCTCGTAGACACCTCTACTCTCACCTCATCTCCGTTCAGTGCATTATTTATATTTTCCCTTTTAACAACAATATCTTTAGGCTGCCCTTCTACCATTACATACCCCAGGCCACTGCGGGTTACTTCTATAGTTCCCTTATACACTACTTTCCCGCCGCTGTTGGTATTTTTCCTTTTACTATTCTTCCTCGCCATAATACATCATATTATTTTCGTTAATGGTACGCTCGGTATAGTTTAAAATTAATTGATCGAACGCACTTCCTCTATTAAATAAAAAAGAAACCTGTATCGGTAGCACGGCAATGGTCACGCCCCACTCTTTCAGCTTTTCCGCATGCAGGTATAACCTGGCAGCATCCTTCTCTGTGGTTACTATTATCTTATCACCCGCGTCCCAGTTCTTATGGGTTTCCTGTACCTCCTCTATATCCTTCTTCAAAAAGTAATGATGATCAGGATATGACAACACATGCACTTCTTTGGCCTGTGCTTCCAGGTATTGTATCAGCGGTGCCGGTTTGGCTATGCAACAAACCAGTATTATGTTCTTGCCTGTCAGCGTTAGCTTTTCCCCGGTAAACAGGTCATATGGAGTTTCGTAGAACATTTTGGTGAAGAACACTTGTTGATGTTGCTGCGGGTTGATGTTTCGGGTTATCTCATCTGCCTCTTGCGTCGTAATATTATCCGGGCACTTTGAAACAATTACCACGTCTGCTCTTTTGTACGCCTGTCTGTTTTCCCTGAGTGTTCCCGCCGGCAGTATCCTGTCTTTGTAAAAGGGTTTGGCATGATCGGTGATCAAAATATTCACACCCGGTTTTACTGACCGGTGCTGAAATGCATCGTCCAGCAACACTACCTCCGTCAGCGGACGCTGTTGCAACAGCTTGGGTATACCTGTCATACGCTCTTCGGCAACGCTAACAGTAAGACCGGGGAATTTCATATGATATTGCATAGGCTCATCACCTATCCGCAATGCATTTGTTTCCGCATCAGCCAGCAAAAAACCCTGGGTACGTCTTTTATACCCCCTGCTCATCGTTGCAGTCCTGAATTGGTATTGCAGCAGTCGAATAAGGTACTCAATATGCGGTGTCTTACCCGTACCCCCAACTGACAGGTTGCCTACACTGATCACGGGAACACTGAATTCAATGGACGAATAAAACCCACTGTCATACAGGCGGTTCCTCATCCATACTACAGCACCATATATCAGCGCAAGCGGGTACAGGAAAATACGAACCGCAGCAAATATGTAGTACAAGACATTTCCCTGCCTCATACACAAGCCTTTTTATATAACATAGATAATATATGCGTCACTCTGTCAACTATTAAAGGTACTCAACTACAACAAAACTAACTCAAATAAACATCCTGTTGTTCATATTACACACAATGCATTGCAATACACTCAAATAAATAATATTAATATACCCCAACTGTTAATTAATATTAACAGTCTTGTATCTTATCAGATTTACCTTTTCAACACTCATCCGGATACGTTAAATGAACTCAAGAATACCTGTTGCAAGCCCTGGAGCAATTTACCTGGTTGCGTTACTGCTTCTTTTCCTATGTCCTGAATTACAGGCACAGACAGTATTTTGTCCGCCTAATATCAATTTCGAACAGGGTAACCTGGGCGTTTGGGAGTTTTACAGCGGTTCCTGTTGCCCCATTAACACACCTACTCCTGGCGTAATAACAGGCAGGCACACTCTTACTTCAGGTACTGCCGTTGACCCTATTGCAGGCTTCCCTGTAGTAGCTCCTGCCGCCGGGTTATTTTCAGTAAAACTGGGCAACCAGACAACGGGCGCACAGGCAGAACGTGCACGGTATTATGTACAGGTGCCTACTTCTTCCAGTACTTTCATTCTGACCTACCGATATGCGGTGGTATTCCAGGACCCGGGGCATCCATCCAGTGCACAACCACGCTTCGAGGTAAAAGCATATGATTCGGCTACTTCTACTCCTCTACCTTGCAGCCAATATACTTATGTATCTTCTTCCAGCATACCGGGCTTTTTACAAGCCGGTAACAGCAGTACTTATTATCTGCCATGGACAACGGGCACTATCAATCTTTCGGCATACCAGGGGCAAACAATAGCCATAGACTTTGCCGCAGGCGATTGTGGTTATGGCGGTCACTATGGATATGGTTACATTGACATGAACTGTGGTGTTTTTGAGATCGCTCCTACCAGGTGCGACCCTAATACCAACAACATAACCCTCAATGGCCCTCCGGGCTATCAGTCGTACCAATGGAGAGACTCAGCTTTGACGACGATATTGGGCAATCAACAGGCATTTACCACACCCATGCCGGGCACCCCCACTGTCTATGCCGTGATAGTTACACCCTATCCCGGTTTCGGGTGCAAAGACACTATATATACTGTTTTTAAAACACCTGTGAATTCAAATACGAGCATTACCTATGCTGACACGAATGTGTGTGAATATGACGTGGCTACTATCTATCCGCAGGTCAGCGGAAGCGGTGCACCTTTCACATATCAGTGGGCGCCTTCTACCGGGCTGAGTTGCAACAATTGTGCTAACCCTGTATTTTCCGGGCTCACTACCACCCAATATATATTCAGTGTCACCAACCAACAAGGATGTACGGTTAAAGACACGATCGTAATAAATGTAGACACAGTAGAAAAAGCAGACCTGTCGGCTCCCGTCGACAGCATTTGTATGCGCGACAGTATCGTCATCACCAACGCAAATCTGAAAAGTGTACTCAATACAGGACAGTCATGGAATACTGCAGGAGGCAACATACTGGCAGGAGGCGGCAATGCTAATTTCGTTAAACTGCACTGGACCACACCAGGCATCAAGAGGGTGATACTCAACTGCATTAAAAACATATGCAGTTACTCTGACACCTTCACCGTTTTTGTCAAACCGGATTTCACTTTTACTGTTCCGCCCCCCGATACAATGTGTACCGGCGAGCAGCTGCAATTGACCACTACTAATACAAGTACCATAAATCTCACTTATCAATGGACTCCATCAACCGGGCTGAGCTGCAATAACTGCCCTGCGCCATTTGCCAGCCCAACCACAACAACACTATATAAAGTAGTCGCAAACAACCAATATGGTTGCTTTGACTCAGGACTTATCAGGATATCGGTTGACACAACAACAGAGTCTGTATTAAAAACCGTTTCTGACAGCATTTGCCTGAACAAAAGCGCCGATATATTTAACACGGGGAATAACCCCTTTACTGCCTACTACGTATGGGGTGTAGACACAGGACAGATCACTTACGGATTGAATACTGATAGCATCAACGTATTCTGGACAACACCTGGTTATAAAACGGTAAAAATCCGCTCTACACAGGGCATTTGTGTCAGCTCAGATAGTATACAGATATATGTTATCGATCATCCTTACGCCTCATTCGAGGTAAGTTCAGAAGGTTGTATCAATGAACCTGTTGATCTGTTTCCGGCTTTCAGCAATGGCTTCTATCACTGGAGCATTACCGGGCAGAGCATTGCAGATACCAATTTTAAAGAATCATACAGGCTCACATGGCCGACAGAAAGTACAAATGATATTAAACTCACGCTTACCTACCTCATATGCACCACCTATTATGAGAAACAGGTAGCCATACACGCTCACCCTATCGCAGATATATCTGTTAACAACTATGATGATATTTGCAAGGGCAAAGAATTTACTATGAGAGCTACAAGAGGAAGCAGGTACCAATACTCATGGCAACCCGCATTAGCTTTCAGCAACAATAACCAACCAGACGTCACTGCCAGGGCCGAAAGAACAGAACTTTATACATTACAGGTAACCAATCAATGGGGTTGCTCTTCATATGATTCTGTACTGATAGAGGCTTCACCTTGCTGTGACATTTTTATGCCTGACGCCTTTACCCCGAATAATGACGGTCATAACGACACTTACTGGTCGCCAGACATTAACAAACATACCCTGGTGCGATTTATGATAGCCAACAGGCGCGGACAGGTTGTATACGACTCCAATACCCTTTCATCTGGCTGGGACGGCACATTCAAAGGACAGCCATTGGGACAGGATACATACAACTACTATATACAATACTTATGTAATGGCAAGGAAGAAATGACAAAGAAAGGAACTTTGATATTGCTGAGGTAGACAATTTAGCCGATTTCTTGCCAGATACATTAAATATGTTTATATTAGATAACTTTGCAAACAGTGCGGGTATATTTATTGAGTGGTACAGGCCTTTGCATGGTTTATTATTCAGAACAATACCTTATTAATGAATACCGGTAATATCACAATAAAACAAGCACCAGGTACACGAACGATCAGCTCTATACTACTCGTCATTATCTGCATGTGGACACAGTTTGGCCAGGCACAAACTATATTCTGCCCCCCTAATATCGATTTTGAATTGGGCAATCTCAGTAACTGGGAATTTTTTACAGGTAGCTGCTGCCCTATTGCGGTTACACCTTCTGGGGTAGTGACCAACAGGCATACGCTTACCAGTGGTAATAATACTGACCCATTTGGAAAGTTCCCTATCGTGGCCATATCCGGTGGTTCTTATTCGTTGATGCTGGGCAACGATATTAATGGCGCGCAGGCTGAGCGCGCACGCTACTATGTACATGTCCCGAATACTGCTGGCAAACATGTGTTGCTATACAGGTATGCCATTGTAATGCAGGACCCCGGCCATAGCCCGAACGACCAACCTCGTTTTGAGGTTGAAGCTTTTGACTCTGCAACGAATGCACAACTGCCGTGCTCACATGTAACCTATGTTTCTTCATCCAGCCTTCCCGGCTTCGTACAATCTAAATACAGCCTGGGGACACCGGTATTCTATAAGCCCTGGACTACCGCTACTATCGACCTGTCAGGTTATATCGGTCGAACAGTGGCTATACAATTTTCATCTGCCGATTGCGGTGCCGGCGGACACTTCGGGTACGGGTATATCGATATGAATTGCGGTCTTTTCCAGATAGAAGGCACGATCTGCGATTCGGCTGTAGGGCAGATCACACTGAACGGCCCGCAGGGTTACCAGTCATATGAATGGCGGGATGCTACACTTACCACTGTATTAGACACCACGCAGACACTCATAATTCCAACTCCCTCTGTAGGTACACAATTTGCGGTTATCCTCACTCCATATCCGGGTTTCGGCTGCAAGGATACACTCTATACAACATTTACGGCTCCGGTTCACTCATCCGTTAGTGTCAATGCATATGGCGATACCACTATATGTATCGGAGCAAAAACAAATATCAGGGCTATTGCCAGTGGTGGCGACGGGCCTTATACTTACCAATGGTCTCCTCCAAAAGGACTAAGCTGCACCTTCTGCGATAACCCCACACTCACAGGATCTGCTGCAGGGGTATATACTGTCATAGCAAAGAATATACTTGGCTGCACTGACACCGGGTATGTAACCATAGGGATAGACAGCTTTGTAAAAGTGAAACTGGTGGCCGATGATACCATTTGCGGTACACAACCGATAACCGTTTTCAATGCACTATCAAACAATCCCCCGGGTAAAACACAAATTTGGAACACTGGCGGCGGTACGATCATTTCTGGCGGGGGACAGTCAGACACAGCCGTTGTTCAATACACATCCACGGGTGCAAAAAGAATAGCATTGGCAGTTTCAATGGGCGAATGTAACACACAGGATACAGCAGATGTATTTATTGGTACCAGTTATGTCATCACTACATCGCCCAACGATACTGTATGCCCCGGTGCTACGCACCAACTGAATGTTTCATCTAACTCGCCGAACCCGATAAGCTACAACTGGACACCGGCTACCACCTTAAGCTGTAGCCTGTGCAATAACCCCAAGGCAACACCTTTTACCAACGTCACGTACACGGTATATGCTACTGACAACCTGGGCTGTTACGATACAAGTACGGTCAGCTTAACTGTCGATTCTATGACCTTTGCTGACTTTACTATCTCTGCTGATACCATTTGCGTTAACGAGATACTCAGCCTCAGGAACATAGGCAACAACCCCGAGATCATTGGTTACCTCTGGGGAGTTGATTCCGGCAGTATAGTATATGGCGCCGGAACTGACAGCGTTTCTGTATTCTGGGTAACAGGAGGTACGAAAAAGATCATTCATACTACCTACAGGGGTATCTGCAACACATCTGATACTGCCGAGGTATTTGTACTCGAGTATCCGCGACCGGGATTTGAGATCCCCCCGTACGGATGTGCAGGCGAACCTATAATGTTATTCCCGATGGCCGGGCCACCTCATTTCAAATGGTATGTTCAGGAGCAGAACATAGCTGATGAAACATACAGAGATCAGTATGCCCTGACCTGGGATGTGACCGGCACGAAAAAGATCAAGGTAGTGGTCAACGACCATCACTGTGTTGATTCTTTTGAGAAAGAGATAAGCATATACCCGTTCCCGATAGCTGCTATAACTATCGACAACAAAAACCCCATCTGTATAGGCAAAGAATTAAAACTAAAAGCCACAAAGGGAGACCGGTACATTTATGGCTGGGAACCGGCACGGGTTTTCAAAGCCAATAATCAGCCGGATGTTATAGCAACCGTAGAGAGAACAGAAGGTTATTACCTGCAAGTGACCAACCAGTGGGGATGCACTGCCTATGATACAATACTGGTCAATGCAGATGCATGTTGCGACATCCCTGTTGCGGATGCCTTTACCCCCAATGGAGACAGCCACAACGACCGCTTTAAGCTCATCAATATGGACAGGAAAAAACTGGTGCAGTTCATGATCGCCAACAGGCGCGGGCAGATCGTCTTCCAGACAAACAATGTGAACGATAGTTGGGATGGTACTTTTAACGGTAGCCCCCTGGGCCAGGATACATATAACTACTATATAAAATACATTTGCAACGACAGCGAAGAGGTTGTTAAGAAAGGAACCGTCATCTTGCTTCGTTGATGCATCTTGGTATTATATAAGGTAAAGAACTGTTTTCTTTTTACTTTTGCAGCATTCTATGGCTGACAATAATCGTTATAACCAGCGTGGCGTTTCCGCTCAGAAAGAAGACGTACACCGCGCTGTATCGAAACTGGACAAGGGATTGTTCCCCAATGCATTCTGTAAGGTATATCCCGACTATTGGGGCGGTGATGACGCATACTGCAACCTGATGCATGCAGATGGTGCGGGAACCAAATCCATACTCGCATATATGTACTGGAAAGAAACCGGGGACATAAGCGTGTGGAAAGGTATAGCCATAGATGCTATCGTGATGAACACAGACGACCTGCTGTGCGTAGGCGCTACAGGGCCATTCACTTATTCGTCAACCATAGGCCGAAACAAGAACCTGGTACCCGGCGATGTCATCTCCGAAATAATAAACGGCACACAGTCATATTTCGACACGTTAAGGGAATATGGAATTGACATAAAATTCCTGGGAGGAGAAACAGCCGACGTAGGGGATGTGGTAAGGACAGTTATTGTTGATGGTACAATGGCCTGCCGTATGAGGCGCGACAAGCTGGTAACTACCGAAAAAATGAAGCCCGGAGATGTTATCGTTTCCCTGGCAAGTTATGGTCAGGCAACTTACGAAACTGAATATAACAGTGGTATGGGCAGCAACGGCCTTACCAGTGCCCGTCACGAAATGCTCAGCAAACAATATGCTGTTAAATATCCCGAAAGTGTAGACCCGAACCTGCCCGAAGAGGTGGTGTACAACGGTAAGTACAGCCTTACCGACCCTACCGAAACAGGACTGGATATAGGCAAAATGATCTTATCGCCTACCCGCACCTATGCGCCCGTTGTTCTACAAGTATTGGAAAAACATTTTGATGCCATACATGGCATTATCCACTGTAGTGGTGGCGGACAAAGTAAATGCCTGCACTATCTGCCCCAACCGCTCAGGGTTGTCAAAAACAACCTCTTACCCACCCCTCCTTTATTCAGAATGATACAGGAGTCGGCTGGAACAGATTGGCGCGAAATGTACCAGGTGTTCAATATGGGACAAAGGTTAGAACTGTTTACCGACAAGGATACAGCTGAAAGCATTATAGAAATTGCCCGTAGCTTTGGCATAGACGCCTGCATTTCAGGCTATGTAGAGGCTGCTGAAAAGAAAGAAGTGGTCATAGAAAGCCCGCACGGAACCTTTTCGTATGAATAATGTTAGTTTTTATAGTTAAATAAACCGGAAACAATATTATTGGCATAATCTGTGCTATATTACCCAAAAAACATTTTATGAATATCAAAACTCTGTTCATTACCATTATCTGCATTGGTTCATTTTCTTTTGCATATGCACAGGACGAACTGCATAAGAAGAACGGCGACGTGATGGATGTAAAAGTAATAGAAGTGGGTCCCAAACTCATCTCCTATCAAAAATCCGATAACCTGGATGGCCCTATTTATAAAATAGAGAAGGACCATGTATCCCACATCGTATACGCCAATGGCAGCGAAGACAACTTTGCCCCCGTAAGAGCTGAAAGGGAAACAAGCCACAGGAAACAGGTGAAATACGGTAACAACATTGTAAGCTTCATCCCTATGGAGATCACCTCAGGTGTTGGCATAGGCCTGTCTTACGAGCGTGTTATCGATAAAAAGACGGGTATTCTGAGCTTTTACATGCCGGTAACTATTGCTTTTGCAAATGATAACTACGACCCCGTTCTCGGAACAACGTCAGGCAACACACCTCCTACCTACTATATTATGCCGGGACTGAAATTCTACCCTACAGGTAGCAAAGGCGTAGTACGTTATGCTGTTGGTCCTAACCTGGCTTACATAAGCGGGCAACAATATTCAGGTACAGAGTTCATCTACGATAATAATGGCAACATCATTGGCCAAACCACTCCGGGTTGGGAACAACGCACGGCACTGGGCATTATGGTCACCAACTCGCTCAACATCAACCCCAATGCACACCTGCACCTGGGGCTGGAACTCGGATTGGGTTTCACTTATTTTGACAAAGTAGGTAATACAAACTTAAATACGAATAGCATTGGCCAGTTCGGCTTTAAGATCGGATACAGATTTTAAGAATAAAATATACCAGGTATGAAAAAGATAGCAATTACAGCACTCACATTGATAGCCATCAACATATTGGCAACATCCTGCAAAAAAGAATATAATTGCGAATGCGATAACTTCAGCACTATTGTTGAAGCGAGCAGCGAATCTGAAGCACAGACAACATGTTCCGCAAAAGGTACCGGCTGCGACATTCAATAGTACACTTATCAAAAAGACCGGATAAAGCCCGTACGGAGAGACCCGTTGCGGGCTTTATTATTGCATACACATTCATTAATAATATATTTACAAATAAGAGTATGATTTTTAAAAATCTTGTTCTATTTTGGCACCATTAACAAAAAACCATTTTATATGAAAAAAGCTCTATTAATCGCATCCGCCCTGGTGATCACATTTGGTATGACTTCTTGTAAGAAGAAGTGGACTTGCGAATGCGAAGACCCTGCTGACAACTTCGAGATCGAAGCAGTTAAATCTGTAGCTAAAACTACATGTGAAGGTACTACACCTGTTACAGGTAATGTTACCGGCTGCCACCTGAAGTAGTATTACTGCTTCAGCCTATAATATCTGCTAAGATATTAAAAAGAAGTCCCGCTCATATAACATGGCGGGACTTCTTCATTTTACACGTTTATGTTTACTAACCCTATCTTAGCCTATTCTTCTACCGGCTGCAAAGCAGTCCTTATCTTGCCCTCTACTTCTGCCATCATCTCAGGATTGTCCAGCATGAAAGTTTTAACCGCTTCCCTGCCCTGGCCTATCTTGGCATCGCCGTAGCTAAACCATGAGCCGCTCTTGTTCAGTATACCCAGGTCTACACCCATATCTATTATCTCGCCCACCTTGCTTATGCCCTGTCCGAATATAATATCGAACTCAACCGTGCGGAATGGCGGTGCGACCTTGTTTTTCACCACCTTTACACGGGTACGGTTACCACTGGCCACATCACCGTCTTTTATCTGGCTTATTCTACGAATGTCTAAACGTACAGAAGCGTAGAACTTCAGCGCATTACCACCCGTTGTGGTTTCCGGATTGCCAAACATCACACCTATCTTCTCCCTGAGCTGGTTGATGAAGATACAGCAGCACCCCGTACGGTTGATAGTAGCCGTAAGCTTACGCAGCGCCTGGCTCATCAGCCTGGCCTGCAGGCCCATTTTACTATCGCCCATTTCGCCTTCCAGTTCTCCCTTAGGTACCAGTGCGGCTACAGAGTCAATAACCACCACGTCCAGTGCGCCTGAAGATATCAGCCTGTCAGCTATCTCAAGTGCCTGCTCACCGTAGTCCGGCTGAGAAATGATGAGGTTATCTACATCCACCCCCAGTTTGCGGGCATAGCTGGCGTCAAAAGCGTGTTCAGCATCTATTATTGCGCAGATACCACCCTTTTTCTGTGCCTCGGCAATAGTATGTATCGCTATCGTTGTTTTACCTGAAGACTCGGGGCCGTATATCTCTATAACACGCCCGCGTGGGAAACCACCAACACCCAAAGCCACGTCTAATCCCAAACTGCCCGTGCTGATCGTATCAATATTTACCTTTTGCTTGTCGCCCAGCATCATTACCGAGCCTTTACCGTAATCCTTCTCGATCTTGTCCAGAGCGAGCTTAAGAACCTTTAATTTGTCATCTGCAGCCATTGTTTATTTGATTTTATGCTAAACTATAATTTTTACAAATATAGTGTGCAATCTTGTACATTTTACACATTTGTACAATAAAGTTATCCACATTTGTATAAATTCAGAAAAATGCCCTTCAGTGGCGGGCAAAAAAAAGGGCCGCATTGCGACCCTTCTTTAATATTATTTACACCTGCCAGGCTATTAGATCCTGAAGTGAGAGAACGCTTTGTTCGCGTCTGCCATACGGTGTGTATCTTCTTTCTTTTTAAAAGCACCACCTTCACCCTTGCTGGCTGCTACTATCTCGTTAGCCAGTTTGTCGGCAATAGTACGGCCGTTACGCTCGCGGCTGTAGCGGATCAACCACTTCATGCTCAGAGAGATCTTACGATCAGGGCGAACCTCCGCAGGTATCTGGAAGGTAGCACCACCAATACGGCGGCTACGAACCTCAACTGCAGGCGTTACATTGGCCAGGGCTTTTTTCCAAACCTCGTAACCGTCTTCGCCGGTAGTTTTGCTCACTTTGTCTATTGCGTCGTAGAATGCTTTCAATACGACGCTCTTGTTACCACCCCACATCAGACAATTAACAAAACGGGTTACCATCTTGTCATTGAACCGTGGATCTGGTGCTAAAGGTATTTTTTTAGCTTGTGCCTTCCTCATTGGATTGTATTATGGCTTATTATTAATTAATATTATTTCTTTTCTTTTGCCTTCTTCGTACCGTACTTAGAGCGGCTCTGCTTACGGTCTTTAACACCCGCAGTATCCAGCGCACCACGAACGATGTGGTAACGTACACCCGGAAGGTCTTTTACCCTGCCACCACGTATCAGTACGATACTGTGCTCCTGCAGGTTGTGGCCCTCACCCGGAATGTAGGCGATAACCTCGATCTTATTCGTCAAACGAACTTTAGCTACTTTACGCAGTGCTGAGTTCGGTTTCTTTGGGGTCGTTGTATAAACACGGGTACAAACTCCACGACGCTGAGGACATGCATCCAAAGCACGCGATTTTGACTTTGTAACAACCTGCTTACGGCCTTTTCTTACTAATTGTTGAATAGTTGGCATTCGTTATACCGTTATTGTTATTTTTTTAAAGGACTGCAAAGGTAATGTAACTTTTACAATCCCGCAAAATAATTGTGGATTATTAATATTATTCCCGCAACCTACATATGGCCGGGCGCCAAAGGTACTGAAAATCCGTGTTTTAGCCACCACCTTCCGGTCATTGCGAGGCACGAAGCAATCTCACGAAACAATTTGATTACCAGATCAATAAGGGAGTTATTTTACATACTGTCGGAAAAAATTTGCCCTTCAGGGGACATCCCGTCACGCCGAGGCGTGACGGGATGTCTTCCTAAAAAATGCTCCCCCTCTTTCGCCACTGCACCACTACATACACCACCATACCTACAAACAACATTACCGGCACCGACGCCGCTATCAAAGTAGTTTTATCCATAACACGGGCATTTTTATTAAGCAACAGTAAGTTACATCCGTTTTTTTGCTCATTTGTCAGCCTTCCGTCATAAGTAACAGCTCCCCTCCTGTTTTTAGGAGGG
Organism: Chitinophagales bacterium; assembly: GCA_020636495.1. Lineage (NCBI taxonomy): Bacteria > Pseudomonadati > Bacteroidota > Chitinophagia > Chitinophagales > Chitinophagales bacterium. The sequence continues at coordinate 2,653,724 of JACJXQ010000008.1, forward strand.
GATATTGCCACAACCATCTACGATGGTTGTGGCAATCGGGGTGGTTACCCTGCCCACCCATGCCGTCCTGCGAGAAACGAAGCAGCCTCGCGAAACAAGAGCAACATGAGGATCTCCTGAAGTGAAGAGATGTCGCCAAATAGAATGTCACCGAAATGATATTATTCTATACTACTATCTTCGTCATCATAATCAATAAACGCTAACTCTATTTCGTCAATATTTACGGTGCTCCAGTATGCGTCATCCTTCCATTCATGTTGCTGAAAAGCATTCATTAACATTCTGATGTTATCAATTATCTCTTGTTTGCTATTGGCAGTTGTATTGATATAGACATTGCCAACAGCCACAGTCGAAGAGGCGTCAAAACCATTCTTGTCATCTCCCTCTAGATGAAAAATAAGTGTTTCCATATTTCAGTTTGTAGAGTGTTTAAACATGTAAGTTATTGCAAAAAACAATACTAGCACAACTACTCGTTCGGCATAACCTCCCGTTCGGCGTAGTCCCATGACTACGTCGCTATGGCAGCCAATCCCCCGATTGGCAAAACACAAGCCTGCGATCATAACTTTCAAGAAATCAACCTAATCATAGTTCAGACAACACTTGAAACACCACCTGAAAAAATCTCAGCTTATCAACATATATAGTGACGGGTTAGCAAAATGACTTGTATATGTTTGTTCCGTACTGGTATAAAACAAAACGTCCTGGAAGACCGTAGGAGGCCATTGGCATACCCGAGCACGCATAAGAGAGCCCACCGCTTGCGGGGGGCTCTTCTTTTTCATACTCATCTCAAAACAGGGTAATATTATTTATAACCAAAAGTTATACTATGAATACAGGAAAGCGTACATTACACAAAACTTAAAATTTACCATATGGCAAGGTTGATCCGTTTTCTGAACATTATTATGGCCGGCCTTGTGTCCGGTGTTATTTTCGGCATATGGCTGGGTTATAATCCCGCCGGCTTGTCTGCCCCCACCTACATCGAGCAACAGCAGAGTGTGATACGCGCACTCAATGTATTGATGCCCATACTGGGGCTCATCACCATCGTGCTCACCCTGCTGTCGGCTCTGGGCGCCAAAAAAGACAAAGGACGATATTATATGCTGCTGCTCGCCACCGCATTGTTGATAGTGAGTGGTCTCACCACAAAATTCGGCAACCAACCCATCAACAGCATCGTAATGACATGGGATATGCATGCCGCCCCCGATAACTGGATGGCACTGAGAGATAAATGGTGGTCGTTCCACATCATCAGGACAACTACGGCTGTTATAGCCTTCGCACTCATTGTATGGACGAGCATGCGAAAAGAAGCATAGTTGCTGCCTGCACCTTCCCTTTATATTATTAATACGCAAAGCATGATACATCTTGTATTGCTATACAGAAAATAAAATTGTACGATACATATAATTTATGTATTTTTACTGTAATAAAAACATCATCAACCCATAAGTGGCATGAAACACATACGCCTCACAAATAACATATTACACAATACCAGTCCCGCCCCTGCGGGACTTTTTTATGCATTGTTAAGTTCAGCACGATTACCATTTCACTTAACAAACCTTAACAATTTGCACGACAAAAAACTGGTAACCAACAAGATAGAACACTCACACACTAACCCTCAATTAAACCCGACAACCGGTTTACTTAACAAAATGTACAGGCAAAAATCTGAACCATTACCTTATCGGTGTTTGCGAGGAGGAACGACGAAGCAATCTATAATGTTGAGTCAGCTTATTAACCAATTACCCTATTTTCGCACCATGAAACAAAGCACGCTGGTCATAGCATCCAACAACGCCAAGAAAATAAAGGAACTACGCGAGTTGTTGCCCGAAGGCTTCGAGGTAAAAGGACTGAAAGACATTGGCTTTACCGATGAGATACCCGAGCCCCACGACAGCTTTGCCGCCAATGCGGCAGAAAAGGCATGGACAGTGCACCGTTTCAGCGGCCTCAACTGTTTTGCCGACGATAGCGGCATATGCGTGCCTGCCCTCAACGGGGCGCCGGGCGTATACAGCGCCCGCTATGCCGGAGAACCAGGCGATGACGACCGCAACCTGCGAAAACTGCTCGCCGACATGGAGGGCATTACCGATCGCAGGGCATACTACAAAGCCGTAATATGCCTGGTGTGGGAGGAAAAGGAATATTACTTTGAGGGAGAATGCCACGGCACGCTGGCCACGGCTCCGGTAGGCACAGGCGGCTTCGGCTACGACCCCATTTTCATCCCCGAAGGCTACACCGAAACATTCGGCACCCTGCCTGCAGAAGTAAAGCACGGCATGAGCCACCGCGGCAAAGCCATGAGGCAAATGATAAGCTTAATTCAAAAATTAAAAGTGAGCCCCGATAGCTATCGGGGCTAAAATACGAGGAACCAACATCTACGATCCAAAATGAAATTCTCAATAGGCGATAAAATATTACTGAAGCAGACCGACGAAGAGGGCGTTGTAACAGCCTATATCAATACCGATATGGTCGAGGTAGAAGTAGGAGGTGTGGTATTCCCCGTGCATACCGATGAGATAGACCACCCCTACCTGAAATGGTTCACGCAGAAGAAAAAGCAACCAGCAAAGAAAGTTATCCCCGAGCAGTTACCTGTAGAGAAACAGAAGCTACGCAAGCCGCGCCTGCCCAAAGGTATCTACCTGTCGTTCATGCCCGAGTACAAGCTGGAAGAGATGGAAGATATTGTGGACATCCTGAAGATATACCTGCTGAACGAAACAGGCCGTGAGATACAATACCGATACGAACAAACCCTCCGCAACGACGCCACCTTTACCCACGAAGGCAGGCTGCACGCCTTTGGCCATGTGTACCTGCATAGCATAGAATACGACCTGATGAACGACCAGCCGCGTTTCAACTGGTGGCTGGACGATGTGCACGACGCAGACCTGGCACCGGCCAGCGGGTCGGTGCGTATCAAACCACAAAAGCTGTTTCAGCATATTGATGAACTGCTCACGAAAAATGAGCCCTCGTTCAACTACCTGCTCATAGAAGATTTCAACGTCAAAGTACCGGAAATAGAAGAGAAAAAAATTGAGATGCCCAAACCCACAATGCGGAATCCGGGATCAAATATCAAACCTCCGATGTCTAAGTCCCAACGGGACTTTACTCCGGATACAATAGACTTGCATATAGAAAATTTAGTAGACAGCACCCGGGGCATGAGCAATGCGGATATTATTACCATTCAGTTACACGCCCTGCAAGACCATCTGCGTATGGTAATACGGGAGCGTCAGCAAAGGCTGATGATCATTCACGGGCTGGGAAAGGGCAAACTCCGTGACGAGGTGCACCGCATCCTCAGCGAAACCCTTGAAGTGAAAAGCTATGATAACAGCTGGCACGGAGGTTATGGCTTCGGCGCAACAGAGGTCTGGTTTGAATATTAAGTGAGAAGTTAAAAACCTAAAAATGCATCACCAACAAATGAAACCTGAAACTTTACCTCACCAGTATTTTACCACCCTGTCGCTGTATACCGTCTACAGTGTAGATGTAGGTACCGGGAGCAAGCTGGTAAGTCAGTGTGGCACTTTCGCCGTTCAGGGGTTTTTGCGCCACTTTTGCGCCGCTTATATTATGTATCTGCAACGATTGATAGCCCGCCGGTATGTGCAGCGTAACCTGTCCACCGCCCTGTTGGGAAACGGTTACATCTCCGGCTACAATATCAATAGAGTTGACGCTTACATTACCTATATGCACAGTGTCGCTCTTCTGCTCTTTGAAACAATTGTTGGACGCACTCAGCGTTACAGTATATATACCCGCCTGTGCATAAGTATGCGAAGGGTTGGCCATCATATCAGTATTCGTATCGCCGAAGTCCCACTTATAACTGCTGGCCTTAAGCGACTTATTCTGAAATGCACGGATATTGGGAGCGGTGATACTATTGGTAAAATCGGCATACACATAGTCGCCGTACTGGGTCCATTTATCAATGCTGTCCAAAGTCACTTTTGCGGCAAAGTGTTGTATGCGCTCCGCGTCTGTAGCAGAAAGTGTAGATGTAAACGTATTGCCATACGGGCTTTTATGAAAAATAGAAGCATAAAACACGCAGGCAGACAGGTAACCACCGTTGATATTCGGGTGCGACTCGTCAGAAATATACAGGTCGAGATTGGGCAGGCTATCGCGAACCACTTTCCAGGCTGCGCCTACGGGGGCAGTTATTGCGCTGTTGTCATGCGCCATCTGCAGGTAGCTCTCGCGCAGGCTGGCCTGCATGCCAAGATAGGTGCATATCGGTGGATAAAACTGGCAGTTGCTTGCATCACCGTTCTTGCGGCCCCATGTCATGTAAAACATGGTTTCGGTACAGCTGTTATTGTCATTGATCAGGCTATCTAATGTTCTTGCATATGGATAGGTGTCTGTTGCTACCTGCGATGGGGGGAAGGCGGGCTTCTGACTTTGCTCCTGCAGTACGACGATATCCCATGCCTGTGCTTTTATCTTTGCAAGTGTTGTAGCATTGGTACAATGTTGCTCCAATGTATAACCGCCGGGCGTACTCTGATCGTAAATAAGCGTATCGCCATTGGTTGCGGCCAGTTGTTTTATCAGCAATGGAATATCATTAGTATAAATATAGCTGTTGCCGATAAAAAGTACTTTAACCGTTTTGGCCTGTAAAACATTGGTTACTACCACGAGAACAGACAGCAATAAAACCCTGTAAGCTTTCTTCATATTACCTGTTTATACGGAGCGATTCAAGCAATTCGTTGGTGATATCGTCGGTGTAAATACCAGCTCCGTTTACTAAGACACCCTTAATGTCGTGTTTGGTTGAAGAAATTGCATATAAAGTTGCTTCATCTTCAGGATTACTATCACCTTCAAAGCGGTAAAATTTGTCAATCACGAATTCATCATGAAAAACCTTAAACTTTCCCTCTCTGCATACCAGGCAGTTCTTCTCTATATTAAAATCTTCTGTATATCCTTCTTTACGCAGTTGCTCCATTACCTGCGATAGTGTATCCATTGTGTTATCCATGAGGTATGCATTTATTATGTAAAGTTAGTGATTAACAGGCAACCGGGCTATTAAAGCTGTTCCTATTCTTAATGTTAAAAAAAATACAAGAAAGTCATTTACAGCAACCTTATCATATAGCGGATGTTCTATAAACAAACAAAACCATTAGTTATGAAAAAGCAAATCATTGGTATCATAGCATTTAGTTTAGTTGTTTCAGGCACTGCACTAGCACAGGATGCAATGACCACGAAAAGTCAAAAGTCAAAGTATACTTCAATAGGCCCGGTAATGGGTATGGGTAATAGCTGGGTCAGCAATATGACCAACACATTAAAGCCAAGTGCCTATCTGGGTATGGGTATCCTTTACAGCAGATATGAACACTGGGGATTTGGTGGCTTATTGATCGCATCGCACGAAGGTTATAGTCGTGAAGCTTACCGCTATCAGAATACTTATGTTAATACGATTGACCCTACTTACCTGCGTTTTACACCAAGGGCTTATTATTTCTTCGGAGATTATGGCAACAATGTTCGCCCTAAAATATATGCCGGTCCTTCTTTAGCTTATAAAGTAAGAGAAGACCAATACTTACAGGAACCTGAAACATTCAGAGAACTTACCTATACACGTCCGACAGGTGAGATGTTCACCAATTGGGACTTTGGTGTTAATGCTGGTGCGGGTGTTAATATAAAAATTGCCAGATATATGTGGCTAAACCTTGATGCAGATTATTATCACGGATTAATAAACGTAACGAATGAGAACAACAAAAACAGAACACTACGCGCTAATGCCGGATTGATGATAGGAATTTAAGACACCAGTATTGACATATCTATCGGGCCTGTTTGCAGCAGCAGGCCCGGTATTTATTACACTACCCGCCTTACTGTCATTAAATAAACAATCACTCCTGTAGTTGCCAGAGCTGTAACAATAAAAGCTAGCTCCGCTCCATATGAATACCAGAGCATACCAGTGATACTACTGGCCAATAGTGCTGCAATGCTTTGAAAGGCTGTATATGTTCCTATAGCCGTAGCTGTATCCTGTTTATCCGCTATGTTTGTTATCCACGCTTTGGCTACACCTTCGGTTGCCGCTGCATATATACCATATAGCAGGAATGCAAGCATGTAGAAATAAAAAGACAACGAACCCGACATGATAAAGTAAACTATAACAAATAGCACCAGTCCGAAAATGAATATATTCTTCAACCCTAATTTGTCAGCCAAAACACCTACAGGGTATGAGAACAGTGCGTATATAAGATTGTAAAAAACATAAACACTGATCACTGTTGTATCATTCAGACCTGCATCTTTCGCACGAAGCAACAGGAACACATCTGAGCTGTTGACAAGTGCGAATAATAACAGCCCGGTCAGCAACTTTCTGTAGGAAGCCGGACTTTGTTTCCAGTACCGGACAAAATCAAAAAAAGAGGTACGTTTCTTTTCAACAGGAGTTGTAACGGTATCTTTCCTGATGATGAATGTGAAAATAATCGCAGCCAATCCCGGAATAAATGCGATATAAAACAGCATTATATAATTGCCCGGGTAATAATATAAAAACAGCAGTGCCAGTGATGGACCAATGACAGCGCCTATCGTATCCCAGGAGCGATGGAAACCAAAAACACGGGCCTTATTCTCCTTTGTTGTTTCGTCAGAAAGCATGGCATCTCGTGCACCTGTGCGGATACCCTTGCCCAGCCTGTCGGTAGTACGTGCTGCAAATATCCACCAAGGCATCTGAAAGAATGCCATCATGGGTTTGGACAAGGCGCTTAATAAATAGCCTAGCCTGACAAATGGCAAGCGTTTACCCATATTATCAGACAATTTACCAAAGTACCCCTTACTTAAACCAGCCGTGGCTTCCGCTACTCCTTCCAATACACCTATCAAAGCAACAGAAAACCCTATACTCTGCAGGAAAACCGGCATAACAGGATACAACATTTCGCTGGCCATGTCTGTAAACATGCTCACAAGCGATAACATCCATATAGTTCTGGTAATAATGCGCATCGGGTCAAAGTTTCATGATACGTATCTCAACTCGCTTATTCATATCCTGGTCTTCCTGTGTAAACTCATTTGGACGCAAGGGACGGGTTTTACCATAGCCTTCGAAAGTGAGGCGTTTAGGGTCTATACCTTTCTTCACCAGGTAATCATATATATACTTTGCGCGGTTTACAGATAACTTCTCTTCACCCGTATCCATATCCAGTGCATCTACCAATGGATGAACGCAACATACATGCCCTTCTATACGTATCTCCAGCCTGGCATTCTCATCCAGCATTTCAAATAATCTTATCATTTCCGGCTGAGACTCAGGTACAACAATATGCCTGCCTGTGTAAAAGAAAATCTTATCCAGCACAAACAGCTGACCTACATACAAACTATCCGGGTTAAAATCAACCGCAGTATTCAGCTTTATAGCTTCTCTTGACGAGATAAAAACAGGTTCCTTTTTTTTCTCATTTATCTCCTTATGAGTTACGACAGGCATTTTCACTTCTTTCTCCAGCAATACAACATCTACCCTTCTGTCCGGCGCATAACCGTCTGGCATGTTCATATCCCTGGGTATCTCACCTTTACCTACACATAGGGTTATGTGTTCTCCCGGTATGCCCATCGATTGCAGGTATGCTTTTACATTATTTGCCCTGTCAGATGATAAAGTATCATTGTACCCGTTACTACCCAGGTAGTCAGCATAACCAACTATCAGTAACTCTTGCTGTTGGTTGATGACATCCATATAGAGTAATGAGTCTATCCTTTGCTTTGCCTGCTCATCCAATGCACGTATATCCAGCCTGAAATAGATATGTGTTGTATCAGAAAAAGCGAAAGCATTTTTCATACAAGCAATAGCTAATAACAGGAACAACATTTTTAACCGCACATTACACATCATCATCAGTTTACTTATTTAACATTAGAAAACTTCGCAAACTTTTCAACACATGTGGAATAATTACGAAATAAGCTAATATCAATTGACCTAATTTTAAATAAATCGCTTACGTCATGGAAAGTACAAATACATTAGAAACATTCCTATGGTTTTTGGCGGGATTGATAGGCAGCGGCATGATAGCCGTACTAACCATAGGCTGGATGAAGGGAAATAACTGGCAACGTGAAGTGAAGGCTAAAAAACGTCAGGCGCATCGTTAGGTGCATGCATCAATAGCTATCAACGCAACAGTTCCCTCACTCCGGGATAATCATTCATATTGTTCATTTGCCTCATAATCTGCGGGTAGCGCCACTGTACCCTGCCGCTCATTGGTTTTACAGTAAACTTTTTAGGATTGGGCAGGCAGGCTATTATCATTGCCGCCTCAGCATTAGTAAGTTTTTTTGCAGGCTTATGAAAGTATGCCTGCGATGCAGCCTCTACGCCGAATATACCGGGCCCCATTTCTATAACGTTCAGGTACACTTCCAGTATCCTTTTTTTGCCCCATATCAGCTCAATACATTTTGTATAGAAGAACTCAGGTGCTTTGCGTATATACCTCATAACACCATGCCCCTGCCACAGGAACACATTCTTAGCCGTTTGCTGGGTGATGGTACTGGCCGCAGCACCTTTGGGTCGTTTTTTCTTTTTCCTACCTTTTTTAGCAGGCTTATCCTGCATACTCTTTTCCAGCGCTTTCCAGTCAAAGCCGTCATGTTCTGTAAAAAGCTGGTCCTCGCTGGCTATGGCCGCCAGTTTAATATTTCGTGGCATATCATTCCACCCTAGATAATCACGCTTAAGGCCATGTCCTTCTACCAGGGCATTTAGTTGTGTTAGCGTGATAGGCGGAAACACCCATTTGCACACCACTACATACAGCAAACTGGCCAACAACAAGTACAAAAAAGTACGCAGGGTAAATTTCAGTGCCTTCTTCAAAATGATATAAATGCTTTTATCGCACGAAAATACAATATCATCATTTCATCGCATATCTGTTTTGCGATAAAGATGGGAATGGTTTAACTTTCGGGAAAATTGGCCTGATGTCAGTAAAAAAACAAGCCGCACTAGGTTTCATATTTATCACCTTACTAGTTGACTGTATCGGGCTGGGTATTATCATACCTATTATGCCGGGGCTGATACAGGAGTTGCAAGGTGGCACCCTGAGCCAGGCATCTGTTTATGGCGGGCTTCTAACCTTCTCTTACGCTACTTTCCAATTCCTGTTTTCACCGGTTGTGGGCGGACTGAGCGACCGATACGGAAGGCGTCCTGTATTGCTTGCATCATTGTTGGGCCTTGGTGTTGATTATGTCTTCCTGGCTTTTGCCCCCAGCCTGGCATGGTTGTTTGTAGGCAGGATAATAGCAGGTATATTCGGGGCCAGCTTTACTACGGTGATGGCATACATAGCTGATATCAGCACACCTGAAAAACGCTCACAAAACTTTGGGTTAGTAGGTGTAGCCTTTGGCCTTGGATTCATCATAGGCCCAGTGATAGGTGGCGTATTCAGCCAGTGCGGCTTGCGTGTACCATTTATGGTGGCTGCAGGCTTATCACTACTCAATACGCTGTACGGTTATTTTATCTTACCCGAATCCTTGTCACAAGAACACAGACGTCCTTTTAGTTGGAAGCGTGCTAATCCTGTAGGGGCACTGATGCATATAAGGCGCTACCCTGCTATACTTAGCTTAATATTTGCCGTATTGCTGCTTTATATCGCCGGCCATGCGGCACAGTCTACCTGGACATTTTATACCATGGAAAAATTTGGGTGGGATGAAAAAATGGTAGGCTATTCATTAGGTGTTGTAGGGCTCCTTATCGCAATAGTACAGGGCGGATTGATACGTGTTGTCATACCTAAGCTCGGGCAAAAAAGGGCATTATATGCAGGGCTCATATCTTACATTATTGGTTTTATACTTTATGCATTCGCTAATGAAAGTTGGATGATGTTCGCATTCAGCATTCCATATTGCTTAGGAGCAATATCAGGCCCTGCCATACAAGGCATAATATCTACCAAAGTAGCGGCAAATGAACAGGGGGAACTTCAAGGCATAATGGCCGCTATGATGAGCATCTCATCTATCATCGGACCATTATTGATGACTAATCTATTCTCAACGTTTACTGCAAGAGATGCAGATGTATATTTCCCGGGGGCTCCTTTTATTGCCGGGGCTGTACTTACGGTTATCGGGTTGTTATTGAGTATACGTTCACTGGTAAAATACCATACCCCTGCAGTGCAACCGGAGACAGAACAGGAAGCCATCCTGGAAAGCGGTACGAACAGTTAACAATTATTCTTTATCACCAAAGTAGAAATGCTCCCTGTACAGGGCCGATACGTGTTCGTATAACTTATCCAACGTATCATATCCGGTGATGTTCTCGTGTAGCTTCTCTTTGCCACGAACAATTATTGAAGCCTTGGCAGCATCTTGTTTATCCAGCACGAAAGTACCGGTCTTATTATCATACTGTTGTACAAAAACTTTTACAGAATCACCTTTTGACACTTTACCGTTGATGGTAATAAAGTCGTTGAAAAACACGAACATACCATCTTCTTTTATCGGTGAAATTTTCAACTCTCCTATTGAACTTTTGATCATTGCTGTAAAAATTGTGTTGTAATAATAGGAAATACCTGCATTTTTTTCAAAAAATTACAGGTTAAGGATATACAATAAAAGCAACCGGGTTACCAGCCCTGCACTTGTCGATAAATTCAGCTTCAGTAAAACATGGCTTATTATTCAACCAGCGCTCTAAGGTAGATATGCGTAAAAAGTTGTCCATCAACAAACTGAATACAGATACAGCCTGCCCCGCTTCAACTCCATGCTGAAATAACATATGCGGGTGCGACCTACCGGTCAATTGCTTCGCTCCCTGCAGGATAGCTGCAACATCATCTTTCGACTCTATTACGATCCACCCTACTATATAGTCAGGCGGTAAAATAACATCCAGTGTAGTTAGTGGCAGAGTAAAAGAGGTAGGCACCTGTTTTATCTCATCCTTTTTGCCTTTCTTCTCCGCTTTCACCGGTGTTGGTATATTAAATATACGTTGCTCTTCACCCGTTTTATCGCCGATAATATGCTCTGATATGTGCTTATCAAAAAGTGCATACCATTTATCCAGCCTTTCCCTTACTACCGGGTTAGACTCAAAAATGTAATGTTCTCCACGTGGGGCATAATGCAATATAGTATCTGCAGCTTCTGTATCTACGGCACCTATTACAACGATATTACTCATCGTATCACAGGTTTGCCGGGCTACCATGTTAAGGCGGCTGAGCACGCGTCCTTTTGAAGAAAATGCCTTTGTCAATGCATTCATGATACTGACAAAATACAAGATATTATTGACATGCCGGCACGTAACTTTATTGAATTATTTGCGATAGTAACTTAAACTTAACTGCATACACGCTGTTATTATTCAATACTATTCGTTATATTATTGATATAAAACAACATTTATGGTCAAACATATAGAATTAGGCAATCTGTCTGTAGAAGACTACCAGGAGCTAATTGTGGTAATGAAAGCGGCTTATCCCAAATGGCCGGGCAACTACTGGTCGCTACCGGTGATTGAGAACCTGATACAACGTTTTCCCAAAGGGCAGATAGTTGTAAAAGCTGATGGCAAAGTGGTTGGTTGCGCCCTGAGTATAGTGGTGCAATACAAGAAGTTTGGCGACAACCACAGCTATACGCAGATAACCGGCAACTATACCTTTAACACCCATGACGACAAGGGCGATGTACTGTATGGCATTGAAGTTTTCATACACCCCGACTATCGTGGATTGAGGCTGGGGCGCAGGCTGTATGACGCCCGTAAAGAATTGTGCGAAGAAATGAACCTGAAAGCGGTGGTATTTGGCGGACGTATACCCCACTACCATACTTATGCTGCAGAGATGACACCCAAGGAATACATCCAGAAAGTAAAACGCAAAGAGATATATGACCCGGTGCTTAGCTTCCAGCTTTCTAACGACTTCCACGTAAAAAAAGTGATCAAAAACTACATGCCGGACGATATACAAAGTAAAGAATACGGTACACTACTGCAATGGGATAATGTGTATTACACACCACCCGATACAGACAGGTTTACCAATAAAACTTACGTACGTATAGGCTTGATACAATGGCAGATGCGCCCGTACAAATCGCTGAATGAAATGTTTGAACAGGTGGAATACTTCATAGATTCTATATCCGCCTACAAAAGCGATTTTGCCCTGCTGCCTGAATTATTCAACGGGCCGCTGATGGCGGAATTCAACAACATGAACGAAGCAGAAGCTATGCGTGCTTTAGCCCAGTACACGCCCGAAATGAAAGAAACCTTCAAGCGGCTGGCTATTTCCTATAATGTGAACATCATAACAGGCAGCCTGCCCAGTATAGAGAACGACCGTCTGAAAAATGTAGGATTTATCTGCCACCGCAATGGCAACATTGACCAGTACGAGAAGATACATATAACACCTGACGAGAGTAAGGCGTGGGGCATAAAAGGAGGTAATACGTTAAAGGTATATGATACCGACGCGGGTAAAATAGGCGTACTGATATGTTATGATGTTGAGTTTCCGGAACTGGGACGCATACTGGCAGAACAAGGCATGCAGATACTGTTCGTGCCCTTCCTGACCGATACACAAAATGCATACATGCGTGTACGTACCTGTGCTATGGCAAGGGCTATTGAAAATGAATGTTTCGTGGCTATTACAGGGAGTGTAGGTAATCTACCCAAAGTAGAGAATATGGACATTTCTTATTCACAATCTGCTGTTTTCACACCTTGCGACTTTGCGTTCCCATCTAACGGTGTAAAAACGGAAGCAACACAGAATACAGAAATGATACTCATAGCCGATGTAGACCTGCAACTATTGGACGAGCTACATAGCTACGGTAGCGTACGCAACCTGAAAGACAGGCGTACCGACTTTTATGAGCTGAAACTAAAGAAGTGATTTATCATTTATTTAGCAGTATGTGTAACTTTTACAACACTGTCGCTCTGCGTTATTCAGTAACTTTGAATTAATCAATTAACATAATACTATGGACATAATCATTCAATCGTTAGGGTTTACTGCAGGAGAACAACTGGAAGGTTACATCAAAGAAAAGCTGACCAAAATAGACCGTATGGACGATAACATCATCCGTGCCAGGGTAACTCTACATAAAGGGCAATCGGCGACAGACAACCATCACTGCGATATAAGGTTGGAGATACCTGGCTACGACCACTTTGTACAAAAGGCCTCCGGGTCATTCGAGAGCGCTTCGCTGGATGCTATTGAAGCATTGCAAAAGATCATCAGGCGGACAAAAGACTAAAACAAGAAATACTAATAAATGAAGAAGCCCGCAATTGCGGGCTTCTTCATTTAAACGTTTACCAATTTGAAATTATAGCCTTGAGTTCACACTCGCTATAGCGTCCAGTCTGCGTTGTGCCAACTTCATAGCAGCAGCCTGTGTGTGTATCTTCTCAGTTTCTGTCAGTTGGAATATCTCTAAAGTACGGTCGTATATCTGTTCCACCTGGTTCATAACACGTTCGCGGTTATAACCATCCAGTTCAGCACTTACATTCACCAGGCCACCTGCGTTGATCAGGAAGTCAGGAGCGTACAGGATACCTTTTTCTATCAGCATCGGGCCATGCACATTCTCATCAGCCAGCTGGTTGTTGGCAGCACCTGCTATGATAGCGCATTTCATTTTACCAATGCTGTCTGTATTTACCGTAGCACCCAAAGCACAAGGAGCATATATATCCATCTCCATATTGAAGATGTCGGCATTATTGATCACCTTAACTTTCTGGAACTTATCAGTAGTTTGTTTCAGTTTTGCATCACTTATATCAGCAATGTACACATCAGCACCCGCCTCTACCAGGTGGCCTACTAGGTATTGACCAACGTGTCCTACACCCTGTACCAGTACTTTCTTGCCGGCCAGGTCATCACTACCCCAGGCTTTTTTAGCAGAAGCTTTCATTCCTACAAAAACACCATAAGCCGTGAAAGGAGAAGGGTCTCCGCTACCACCCATGTATTCAGGAACGCCGGTAACATGTTCTGTTTCCAGTGCTATATATTCCATGTCACGGGCAGAAGTGTTTACATCCTCAGCAGTAATGTACTTACCGTTCAGGCTGTTCACAAACTTACCATACCTGCGCCACAGGGCTTCAGATTTTACTTTAGAAGCGTCGCCAATGATAACGGCTTTACCACCGCCCAGGTTCAGGCCGCTGATAGCAGCTTTGTAGGTCATACCCCTGCTCAGGCGCAGTGCATCAATTATCCCCTCTTCGTGAGAAGCATAATTCCAGAGACGGGTTCCACCCAGTGCCGGGCCTAATGTTGTATTGTGTATAGCAATGATAGCGTTGAGCCCGCTTTTCGGGTCGTGGCAGAAAACCACCTGCTCGTGCTCCATTTGCTGCATGTGTTCAAAAACAGATTGCATCTATTGAAAATTAGGCTGCAAATCTAATAAATTACTCGGGATTTAATTCAGTATAAATAGACCGTTAATTTTGCAATTACTTATACATTCAAAACACCTGACATATATCACTGCCATTGTATCACTTCATCTTCCGCAATTACATATATGTGTGAATATTCTTTTGTGCTCACCTTGTGGCTGCCTGTAAAGCTGCCGAAGGATGGTAACACCAGCCGCTTATCATTCATACAATAACATGGCAGCTTGATGTTATTCCTACCCCTGCCACTCACTACAAATGCCGGGTGAATATGACCGTGTATATAGAACTTTCCGGGTTCTGCTATCTCATCATGGCTGATGATAAAACTGCCTTCGTCCAATATCGCCTCATGTACGGCCATATTATTGCCGGTATACATTTCTTCGGGCAGAATATCATGGTTACCCAAAACAAGATCTATAGACAGTTCTTTATGCGCATTGCGCCAATGGCTGAAATTGTCTACTTCATTGTTCTCCCTGCTATGAAACATATCCCCTGCCACTATCAGTCGCTCAACTTTATGCTGCCTGATCAGCTCAGCCAGCCTGATCTCATCGTTATGTTGTGCATTGATGGGTATAGCTATGCCGTGTTTCCTGAAATGCGCCGTCTTACCCCAGTGCAGGTCGGCCACTATAAGAGTATGTCGCTGCTGCCAGAGAAGAGCTTTCCCGGGCAGCAGCGACATGGGTTCTCCTTGTATATCGATTGCTAACACAGGCGGCAAAAGTACAAAACTACTGCAGCCTGAATGTAATAGGCAAGGTAAAAAACACTTTTACCGCCTTACCATTCTGTTTACCGGGCTTCCATGCAGGCATGGCACTCACTACGCGCAGCGCTTCCTCATCGCAACCGCCACCAATGCCCCGCAATACTTTCGTACGACTGATAGCGCCATCTTCGTTCACGACAAACTGTATCAACACCTTACCTTCTATATTCGCCTGTATTGCCTGCTGCGGATAATGTACAGAACGCCCCAGGTAGCTATATATATCACCTTTAAATTCCGGCATCTGTTCCGCATATATCACAGGCTCTGCCGGCGGCTCTGATACGACATTTGAGTTGCCGGTTGGCTTGGTTGTATTCGTGGTGACAGAACTGCCAATAGGATCTCCTTCAGCAGTTACAGGGCCGGACTCCCGGCCTGCAAAACTATCTACAGGAGGCGGCGTATTGGTCACCACTTCGTCGGGACTAATTACAGGTAACGGATTCTGAATAGTGGGCACCGTTTCAGGCAGTGCAGGTCTTGTTTCCGGAGGTATGGGCTTAGGTGGTTTGGGGATAATCTCATCTGCATCAGTCAAAACAATGGGTGGTGTTACCATTACCACATTCTTCACCTCTTTACCTCGGGGCAATATAGCCAAAGTAACCAGTGTGATACAACAACCCACTATCAGCAGCAAGGCCTTCATCATACGTTGGTCCTGGTATTTCCTGAGTACGTATCCACCGTATTTTTTGTTACGGTTGTCAAACAGGATGTCTAAGTAGTCGGCTTGTGCAATTGCTTGTGCTTCCATAATCATACGTTTACTAATAAAACGCAGTGACACACACTATTCCATTAAGCAGATTGTAATTTGTTTGTCATTGTTACCTTACAGTTCACCCAGCAGTTTATTCTCTTCTTCGCTGATGTCTGTAAGCGCATAGTAGGGCACCTTATTGATCAGCATTTCGTCCAATATATTCACCACATCTTCGTAAGTACTATTATCTGCTGGTTTGATGATAACGTGCAACTGGTGCGCCTGCTTGCTGAAACTTGCGGGAAGATGTCTAAGTGCACTTTGCCTCTGCATAATAATATCACGCATAGCCTTCAGGTCTGTTGTTTGCAGTTCCTCCTTACTATCCGGCATGCCATTGTAATATACAAACCTATGCTCCGCAACAGGTATAATAGTAATGGTAGCAGTATCAATATAGCTGGTACCTCCGCCGTCATAATCTGCGGGAGTATTTATCTCCATAGCATTGGGTTTAACAAGCGTGGTTGTGTAAATAAAGAATGTAATGAGGATAAAACCCAGGTCTACCATTGGTGTCAGGTCTACCCTGGGTGTATGCCTGTTTCTGCCTCTGTCTTTACCGGTAGTTTGTAGCTCTGCCATAATACATCATTTATTTAATAGATGTTTATGAAACTACTTTCCATACACAAAACTGTCATAAAACGCGGATGGTTCCTATATATAACAGTACGGCGTGTGGGTTACCACACGCCGTACAATATCTCATGTAACCAGGTTAAGCTAGTGTGCTATATATATTTTAGCAGTTGCGTTTACTTCACTGCCATTTGCACGTACAAAATACCAGCCGGCTGGCAAAGCAGAGGTGTTCAGAGTCACCTC
The DNA here is from genome assembly GCA_020636495.1 of Chitinophagales bacterium. Lineage (NCBI taxonomy): Bacteria > Pseudomonadati > Bacteroidota > Chitinophagia > Chitinophagales > Chitinophagales bacterium. The sequence continues at coordinate 2,670,752 of JACJXQ010000008.1, forward strand.
AGCCGCAGAAATCTGTTGCTGTAGCACCACCATACCAATGCTGTTCACCAATTGGACATTGAGCTCGGCAGGTCTGTTAAGCCTGATATGCACTCGGTCGTTTGCCGGGTTAGGATAAATACGGGCGGTGGTTTGAGTAATCGTACTTACACTTACAGAACCACAAACAGTTGACGTTACCAATGCAGCGCGTGGTCCGGCAATTGCAGCCTGCATCCTTTGCACCTGGCCTGCAGAGAACATGGTCATACATGCGTCATCAGCATAGTCCATAAAGTTCATAAACATAATACCGTCACCGGTAGCCGTGCAGTTATCCATTAAAGGATAGGTGGGGCAACCTGAACTTTCTCCGTCCTGTGGTGGGGTGTCAGCCACACCGTCATCATCTGAGCAACCGCTGGCACTGGTACCCCAAATATGCAACAGATTGAAATAGTGTCCGAACTCGTGACAAGCGGTTGCTCCCTTGTCGTTAGGCTGATTAGAGCTTGCAGTACCGGTATTACCCCATGCGCGGCTATCTATCACTATACCCTCCTCTCCTGCAGGTGCAGTACCAGGCGTATAAGTAAAACCCAGGTTACCATTGGTAAGGCCCACTAAGTATACGTTCACGTATTTGTCTGGGTCCCATGGTGCTACTCCACCTTTATTGGGATCAAAATAATCAGTTTCTCCATTAAAACTGCTGCTCACAGACACTCTATTGATACCTGAAAAAGCATTGCCATTGAGGTCTTTGCTTGCCAGGCAAAACTCCATATCCGGGTTACCGGCAAGGGCCTGGAAAGCTGCGGGGGTGTTAGAAAAATTTGCATTGGTTTTGCTATAAGCAGCATTCAATACAGGGAATTCTGATTGTATCTGTGCATCAGAAACATTCTCCCCGGCATCTTTATATAGCACATGCACAACTACTGGTACACGGGTAGTAGCAGTAGTTTTTTTAACAGCCCTGTTATTGGCTATCCATTGTTGAGTAAACGCTTCTAACTCGGCAACTTTCTGTGCCATTTCGGGATGCGCGGCAATACTTTCTTTTACCTTCTGAGACGTCATACACTTTTGTGCAGACACTGCCGCAGGCATTACAGCCGCCAGGCATAGCGTAATAAACTTGTTCATTAATGTTTGTTTTTAGTACGTTGATGCGCTAAAGATATTTACAAACCTTCATATTATATATACCTTGATAAGAAATTAATTCCACAGTTTGGTCCTTGTCAGTATATCGTCAGCATGTGCTATACAATTGCTGGATGCGGCGACATAGCAAGTGCCTTTCCCCTCAAAATCAGATAGCGTATTTATATAGATCACTTTGTCTTTTAATGGCGCTATTATGTAAATAAAGAAAATGATTACAATAGGACTCAAGGTCTACATCGGTGTCAGGTTACCCCGGGTATATGCCTGTTCCAATGTCAATTTTCACCTGTAGTTTGTAACTGTGCCACAAAACATCATCTATTTGGAAACTTTTTAGGCTAATATCGGAGTATGGGATTATCATAAATGCCTTAAATAAATCTACTCAATGAGACCTGACATATAGGTTAGCGTCATTATTACAACACCTATAGTCATTAAGCCTACCACATTGTTATTTTTTCGACAAACTATTAATGTCCTGAGTGCTGACAGTACAATCACATGTCAATAAATTATATACAATGAATTTATATTGATTTTTTGTTTAATAGGTATAATAAATTTGATGCATAAAAAAATCTTCTATGAAACGAATTTTGTTATCTATTCTCTGTTTTCTCTCGATTTCACTAAAGGCTCAGCACCCGCTTGTATTTACGGGATTTGATCTGAATTCCGGTTTGTTTGATTCCGATCCACAGCAGTTTGATTCCATCGGTAACAGAATGCTTTTCAGCGCAATAGATGCCGCCAATGGTCATGAAATTTGGATCTCAGATGGAACAGTAGCGGGAACAAAAATGTTGAAAGACATCTATTCCGGCGCCAATAGCAGCAATGCTATGCTTTCTGGTCACATAGTCATGAATGGCAAAATGTATTTTAGCGCCGAAGACGCCGCTAATGGTAGAGAGCTTTGGGTGACAGACGGTACGGTTGCAGGTACTCAGTTACTCACTGATATTTTCCCCGGCTCATCCAGTGGCATAGTAACATATATGTTTCCCACAGTCTTGAATAGCAAAATATATTTCCTTGCGTCCTCTTCGGCAAACGGTGTTGAAATATGGGAAACTGATGGTACTGCTGCCAACACCCATATACTTAAAGACATATATTCAGGAGCCATAAGCAGTGCACCAAACGGACTTACAGTGATGGGTGGAAAAATATATTTTAGTGCAAATGACGGTATTAACGGCGATGAACTTTGGGTAACAGATGGTACCGCTGCCGGAACTGTAATGGTAAAGGATCTGAACCCTGGTATTTCAGGTTCTCAAATTGCAAACATGCGTGTATTCAACGGCAAACTTTATTTCATGGCAGTGACAACACCAAGAGGCAGGGAACTTTGGGAAAGTGACGGCACAGCAGCAGGAACAAGTATATTAAAAGATATCAATCCCGGGGCAGGTTCAGGTGTATACGGCGATAATCTTGTGGAACTTAACGGAAAGTTGTTTTTTGCTGGTGATGATGGGATTGACGGTGTTGAGCTGTGGACGACCGATGGGACATCTGTCGGGACTAAGATGGTAAAAAATGTTTATCCAGGTGCCGGGAATGGTTGTTATCCCACTGAATTCGGCATCTATAACAACAAACTATTCTACAGGGCAGATGATGGCACAAATGGGTTTGAGCCCTGGTATAGTGACGGAACAGCTACAGGTACAGGTATGCTGATGGATATCGCATCGGGCAGTTGGTCAGATTCAGATCCGGGCTTATTTACTCAATACAAAAAGAATCTTTACTTTGTTGCTTGGAATGGAGCCGGCTTTCACATGTATATTTCTGACGGTACTGCAGCAAACACACAAATAATCGAACCTAATATTTCTCCTATCGCAACCAGCCCATATACCAATACAAGCAGGCTATACATGTTCGACAGCACTCTCTATTATAGAGCATCATACGATGGCGCCACCGGTGATGAGCTCTGGGCGCTAAAAGATACTACAAACTACACAACACCTCCCGGTGCAGTGCATCGAGTACAAATCAACGCTGTCAGCTCTGTGCATCCCAATCCAAACAACGGGAATTTTATCCTGCAACTAAATACCTTATCCATAACACCTGTGCTAATAAAGCTATATGACATGACCGGCAGGTTAACTTACTCAGAGCAACTTCCTTCCATGGATCTTACATACAAAATAAGTATTCCTGATTTACCGGCAGGATCATATTCACTATCTGTTATAACAGACAAAAATGTAAGTATTCATAAACTTTTGTTAGAATAGTAAAATGATATTAAAAAGAAGCCCGGTACAGTACCGGGCTTCTTTTTAATATTCTAATCGCACTATGGTGTTACTCATTGTGCACTACCTTACGATATCATTAGCAGGTACAACTCTTCTACCTCTTTCCTGGCCCACGGGGTCTTGCGCAAAAAGGTCAGGCTCGATTTGATACTGGGGTCGTACCGGAAACAGCGTATATTGATACGCTGCCCCAGTTGTTCCCAACCATATCTTTCTACCAGTTGCTCCAGCATCATTAATAAAGTGATGCCATGCAATGGGTTGTTCTTTTGTGTTTCCGGCATTGCTTAACTATTTTCCCGTTCGGCCTTCCATTGTTCGCGGTGCTTGCGTAGTGGATGGTCTTTCGATTTGTTGAATATCTTGATGCCATTCTCCCTGCCGGCACGGCGGGCGCGCTGTTCGTCTACAGGCAGGTTATGCTCTTCTTTACAATCCTCGCTGCAACAGCCCTGTAATTTTTCAGCACATTCTTCGCACTGAATGAACAGCAAGTGACAACCATCATTCTTACAATTGGTATGGGTATCGCATGGCTTACCACAAGTATGACATTCCGCTATCACATCGTCAGTAATACGCTCGCCCAGCCTGTCATCAAACACAAAGTTCTTCCCAATGAATTTTACAGGCAGTCCCTGCTCTTTAGCCCTACGGGTATATTCTATAATGCCACCTTCTACATGAAATACATTCTTGAAACCATTGTGCAGCATGTAGGCGCTGGCTTTCTCACAACGTATACCACCGGTACAGTACATGATAATGTTCTTATCCCTGTTGTCTTTCAGCATATCTACTGCCATCGGCAATTGCTCACGGAAAGTATCAGACGGCACCTCAATGGCACGTTCAAAATGGCCCACTTCATACTCATAGTGGTTGCGCATATCTACAATTATGGTCTCCGGGTCTGCAGCCAGTTCGTTATACTCTTTCGCCTTCAGGTACTTGCCCTTCTTACTCATATCAAAGGTCGGGTCATCTATCCCGTCAGCTACCACCTTGTGGCGCACCTTGATCTTCAATACCCAGAAAGATTTACCATCGTCATCTACAGCAATATTCATGCGGATACCGTTTAGCTCAGGCGCAGCTGCATATAGCGCATCCCTGAAAGCCTCATAATTACTTGCAGGCACACTTACCTGTCCGTTGATCCCCTCACTAGCTATGTAAATACGGCCAAATACTTTCAGCGGCTCAAAAGCCCGCCATAGGTCGTCCCTGATTTTTTGCGGTTCCGCAATATTGAAATACTGGTAGAAGGATACTGTGGTACGTGGCTCTGTCTCTGCCAACATACGCTGCTTCAGTTCCTCGTTCGATACCCGGTTGTGTAACACTGGCATGGTGTACCTCCTTAGATTTTAAACGATGAATTAATAATGCGCAAAGATAACGATTCTGGAGATTGGATAATAAATATCAAATACATGATATTGGTCACCTTTTTATTATACAAAGCACACTAACAATGCCATCCAACATCTGTCAGCCATTATCCAATATCAAGTTTTAAACTATCTTAGCGGCCATGAAAGTATTTATCGCAGGAGCATCAGGATTGGTAGGCAGTAATTGCATGAAACATTTCACCGAACAGGGTTGGGAGGTAGCAGGTTCTTACTTTTCATACCAGGTACCTGGAACCGTATATTACAATACACTCGAACCTGAAGATGCCAACAATTTTGACGTTGTTTGTTTTGCCCCTGACGTGATCGTTCATTGCGGTGCGCTGACGCACGTAGATAAGTGTGAGCAGCAACCCGAAGACAGCTATACGCAAACCGTACAAAGCACCATCAACCTGGTAGCTGTTGCAAAAAAGTGCAACGCACGCTTTGTTTACATTTCTACCGACTATGTATTTGATGGTACAGACGGACCTTATACTGAAGAGGACAAAGTAAACCCGCTGAGCGTTTACGGCAAACACAAACTGGAGGCTGAGCAATATGCCCTGAAAGAAATACCACAAACGCTGGTACTGAGGGTAACCAATGTATATGGACACGAGGCAAGGGGTAAGAACTTTGTAGCACGTATAGTGCAGCAATGCAAAGACAAACAAAAGCTGACACTTAAACTTCCGTACGACCAATACGCCTGCCCTACCAATGCATGGGATATAGCACGCTGCATGTACCTTTTATTAAGAGATGACAAGAATGGCATCTACCACATTGGCGGAACAGACTATACCAACCGTGTGCAACTGGCGTTGCGTGTTCTCCAATATTTCCCGGATGCCGAGTACGACCTGATACCCATGAATACAACAGAACTGAACCAACCTGCAGCACGACCACTGATTGGTGGTTTTATCACTGCAAAATTCAATAAAGAGTATCCTGATTTCCTGTTCGGGAACGTAGATGGCTTTCTGAAAGAGAGTTTATAACCTGAAGTAAACCTTCAAATACCTGCACCTAAATTATATGCTGCCGGGCATAAAAAAATCCCGACTTATCGTGATAAGTCGGGATAGGACTGTACTTACTAACCCATCGTAAGTAAAGCAAATATCTAAAAAAGGATTGGCATTTAGAAATTATTTTTTCTGTTATATAGCTATACCTGAACCCAACAATAAGCCATACTTATACCTCTTTACGCATTATAGAAATACTATATACATTGCCAATGTGAACTATAAAATTGACAAATTCGGCAATTTTGTCGCCTAAAAATAAGAAAAAGTGTCATTTTGTCTCTAAAAATCAATTGGTATTTAGTTTGTATTAATGTTCATGTAAACGAAATGATCAATTATAACATTAAAAACTAATAACAATTATGTACAAACACAGAAAAAACTTCACGATGACACCTGCAACTTTTGGCGGATTAATGGATGGTGTACTGAACAACAAATGGGACCGTATGTTTTTTGACGACAATTGGAGCAACGTGACCGCACCGGTAAACATTAAAGAGACCGATACTGCATACCAACTGGATGTGGTAGCTCCGGGACTGAAAAAGGAAGATTTTGACATCCAGGTAGAAAAAGACGTATTGTCTGTTTCATTCGAACAAAAAGAAGAGCAAAAGGAAACAACTGACAAGATGATCAGGAACGAGTACAAGTTCCGTTCTTTCAAAAGAAACTTTACCCTGGGAGATAAGATAAATGCAGCAGGAATCTCTGCTAATTATGCTGATGGCATATTGAGCGTAAACTTACCCAAAGCAGAACCAAACGAAGCAACAACAAGGAAAATAGATATAGCGTAAGATCGTGAGTGTAAGAGTAGTAGTTTGACAGATGAGGCGGGGCTTTTGCCCTGCCTTTTTTATTCATCTAACTCCCTAAGGAACCTGACTATGTCTTTCTTTCCTTTCTCCGACGCAATGATATGGAGCAACCCCGCTTGTCTGAACAGGTAGGTATTAATTGCGGTATCCTTGTCATCTAATATACCGTCCAGTGTTGCTTCTGATATCCACATACGGTTGTTCATCGCCAGCGCATCCAATATCGTATCCAGCGACTCGGTCTTACCCGTTTGAAAATAACCACCCATGAACATTGAACGCAACTGGTTATATATATTTTTCCTTCGCACCACTTGTATCTCCTGGTAGCGTTCAGCATATTCGGGATCTTGTTTCAACAGCAATGGCAGACTTACAAATAATGAACGGTAGCGGTATTGATTCTCATATATCTTCCTGTTCATCTGTAAAAAGCTATAAATTCCGGGTTCTTGTTCAGACTCAAACAATTGCGAATTACCTTCTGACAACCGGCTTATTAGCTCTCTGACCAGATCATTCTTTGTCGGGAAATAATACGTAATATTTCCTCCTTTCATATTCAACTCTCTCGATAACTCGCGTACACCCACATATTCTATACCCTGCGCGTTGTACATCTCCAGGGCTTTTTCTACTATTAATTCTTTGGTAGGTATTTTATTTTTTGACATTGTCAAGTATTTTATTTAATTTGACATTGTCAAAAATAAGTTTTCTTATGGAATTCCCATTTACTATTTCAAACGGATATGGCGAACATATCACCTTTCTTGGTTTTGAAGAAAACGACATGGGTAGCAACGTACTCGCACTGCAAAACGAAGTAGCACCCGGAGATGGTCCACCAATGCATGTTCATTTTAAGCAAGATGAGAAATTAACTGTAATAGAAGGGAAACTGGCATACCAGATGCCGGGCGGTGAGATCAACTATTGTAATGAAGGGGAAAGTGTGACTTTCAACGCCGGTACTCCACACAAATTCTGGAACGCCGGAGATAAAGTAATGCGTTGCAAAGGTTGGATATCACCACCAAACACAATTATCTATTTCCTGTCAGCTATTTATCAGTCTGCAAAAGAAAATAAGGCGCATGGTCGCCCCGGCACTTTCGACACAGCCTACCTGCTGAACAAATATGGCGGAGAATATGACTTTTATGAGATACCTGCTTTTGTCAAAAAGATCATCTTCCCCATCACATTATTTTTTGGCAAGTTGGCAGGCAAGCACAAAAAATTTGCAGATGCTCCTGACCCTGTTTAATGATATCAGGCATCAGCAGATGGAGACACCATCTTAGTATTAATGTTAAGCTGGTCGCCTTTATCCATAGTAAGGAACATGGTTTGCGTAGGATAGGCAAACACAATACCTTCATCCTCAAACTTCTTGAAGATAGCCAGGTATATCTGCTGCTGCTTGTCCATATATACAGGATAATCAGGCTCTAATACATAGTACACTGTTTCAAAATCAAGGCTGAAGTTACCGTAACCCGAAAAATGCGACCTGTCGAAACGGACGCCTTCTACATTATCTATAATTTCTTTTATATAGCCGGGTATTGCTTTCAGTTGCTCATGCGTGGTCTGGTATATTACTCCAAGCTTGAACAGGATACGACGTTCCTGTAGTTTCTTGAAGTTGTGCAGTCGTGAGTTGGTGAGGTTAGTATTGGAAATAACCAATATATCGCCTGTAAGGGTACGTATACGTGTAGTCTTAACACCTATATATTCAACAGTGCCGGACTTATCATCCACAACAATAAAATCACCTATCTCAAAAGGACGGTCGAAGAAAATAACGAAGTAACTGAACAGGTCGCCAAGTATGGTCTGGGCTGCCAATGCTATGGCTATACCACCAACGCCAAGACCGGCAATGATAGTGGTGACATCTTTACCCAGGTTGTCCAGCAGGAACACACCTCCCAGCATCCATACTATCACATTAACTATGATAAGTATGCCACGTGCCTGCTTCTTCTTGACCTCAGCATCTTCCTGTTTGTTCAAATAACTATAAACCGTATACTTAATCGCAGAGGTGATGATGCGCAACACATAAAACGTAAAAACGACCATCAATGCCGTATGCACAACAGCGTACACCGTATCGTTGAAGTTCAGCGACCTCATGGCCACATACGCACTACCAAAATATAGTATCGGAACGACACAGGTATGAATGATCTCTATCACAAAATCATCAAACTGCGTCACGGTTTTTTCTGCCAGCCTTTTCAGGTAGCGTATCAGCAGAAACTCAAAAACACGAATAAAAATACATAGACCTGCAAAAACACCTATCGCAATTCCCCAATCTTTAATACTATTACCCCAAACCATATATTGCCAGAAAGCACTCATAAATAAGTATATCTTAATAAGATGCAAAAATAATAATGAAATGTTACCGACAAATCAACTATCTGTGCAACTGCTTTTCAGGTTTCGTTTCTATCGGGTTTGTGTTGGCGGGAACTATATGGCCACCTGCAAGTTTCTTCTCTACATAGTCAGAGTGCATAACCCTGAGCGTACCCATATAGGTCATACTAAATTCCAGCAAGTCGCCTACTTTATACCCTTTGGGATTCTGTCCCAGGTCTACCACGATCATATCAGAGCTTTCGCCTACCAGTTTTATGTTTTCGTCAGAAGGGATAAGATGATTAGACTCGATATCCAGCAACCCAAGGTCTATAATTGCCCTGTAGGAAGAAGCAGCCCGTTGCTCATCATTAAACTCTTTTATTTCACCGGTAAGGTTATGTCCAAGCTCTCCAATAGGCACCGTCGGCTTTTCTGTAAGCTCAATGATCTCAGCATATAACTTAAAGACATCGTTATGCATTTGGTCGAAAGGTTTGTTATGGTAAACATCTGTACCTAAAAACAAAGTCTCACCTACTCTGAAATGATTAACACCTTCGGGCAACAGGTTTTGAAATATAAGTGGTATTGTAACTGATGAGCCACCTGATACATAAGGTATCTTCTTATTGAACTTAGCCTCTATCAGTTCTTTGTACAGGCTCAGTTGTATCAACTTATCATGATTCGGCAATACGCCATACATGCAGGTAAGGTTGGTTCCAATACCTATTACTTCGATATTCGGCAGTTCAAACACCTTTGCGTAAAAGTCCATAAAGTCTTCGCGCATCACGCCTTCGCGCAGCTCACCCAGTTCTATCATAATGATAACTTTGTGGGTCTTATTCTGCTCAACTGCAGCGTCAGATAACAGCTTTATGGTCTCAAACTCCGTATTAAAGCTCACGTCTGCAAACTCAACGATTTTACGCACAGACCTTTTGGGCGGCGGTTTGATATAAGCCGTCTCCACTTCAGGATTTATAGCCTTAATACGTTTCAGATTAGTAACCCTTGAATCGCAAACTTCTTTTACGCCAAGCTTCAATAACACATCCAGGTAGGTCTTGTTACCGCACAGCATTTTTGAAACAACCGACCATTTGATGCCTTTTTGTTTAAAAAGTGTGTCCAGGTAATGATAGTTATCCGCCAGCTTCTCTTTATCTAATGTAACAAACGCCATGGCTTATTTTTTTAACCTCATTTCAAGATACTTATTGGTAAACCCCAATTTCTCATACAGGAACTTAGCCGGGTTTTCTGGCTCTACGTGCAAGGCGACATCGCCTTCGGCTATTTCTATAGCTTTCTGCATAAGTTTTTTCCCAATGCCTTTCCCCCTGTGTTGATTATGTGTAGCTATGTACACAAGTATATTATCGGGTATATAACCATTCATACCTGTTTTATTCACTACTACGGCTCCGGTGATATCATCACCTTCAGTTGATGTTAAAACAAAGCCTCCCGGCTTACCCCCTTCTCCCAGCGAGTAGCGCATAGCCTTAGCTATATCTTCCATCCTGTCGCCGTACTGCTCCAGGTGTGTGTGTAAAAACTCGTTAATAGCCTTGAACTGTGCCTCTTCCGGCATTACAGTTGGTGTATATGTGCGTATTTCCATAATTATGTATTGCAGCAATACAACACGCAGAGTCAATAGTAATTGACGTAAAAGACCGGCCAAAAATAAAAAAACGTGCAGTAGATCGCTGAAAATGAACAGATAACAGCCGGCGCAAAAGAAATATTACAATGCAAAGATACAACAATTATTTTTATCTCTTTTGTAACCGGACGACAACAGGCTACACACTACGCCCGGCCCGCCTCCTGCGATAATATACAATAGTATATATACCCAAAGCTACAAAGGGGATAGTAGACAACAGCACCCTGACATTCAGGCTCATTAACCCTATCAGGAAAATAAAAAGTAATAATAAGCCTATACATCCCAGGCCAATATAAGTCAGCACCTTACCCGGTTGTTTCTGAAATAAAGTAAACAACAATAGCAATTGCCCCAGCATAGGGATAACAGTAAACGGATGCACAGCAGACCTTGTGTTGGCAAACAGCTTTGTTATTACTTCCCATTCAGCTGTAAATAAAAATACGCTGCTATCTTTCCCCCACTCCATATATCCAATAAGTGATGTAAGTATCAAAAACAGATTCAGCATCCTGCCTTTCATGATATTTGTTTTATGTAATTAAGCTATTTTATTTCTTTGTGGTTATACATTCACCCATGGGAAAAGCGTCCCAACCATCTTTCTGTCTTATTTCGGCTACTAATACACCATCCTTCTTTACAGGCTTCAGCCATAATTCTACAGGCTTGCTCTCCAGCGGATCGTCGTGAAACATTTTCCCCAACATCCCGCACTTTACTTTGTAAGCAATACCCGTAATGGCTTCATTACCTTTATTTTTCACAACTGTCGCTTGTGTAAATTTAGCATCACCTATCACACCCGTGGCTGTGCCGTCTGACGTTATTTTCACACGTATAGCTACCCTGCCTTTTACAAAGCTATACTTGAGTCCTTTCGCACGTACCCTTACCGTCAGCACGGCACTATCACTGTACCATTCGCCTGTGTAAGCAGGGGGAATAGTTGTAGTCGCAGGACTAAAAGAGCACAATACGTACAGCATTATTGACAAGGCTATAGCTGGTAATAACCCCAAAACATATTTATTCATCTTCACGGATATTTTACCCGCCAAAGGTAAAGATGGGCTATATTAAAACAGATACACCTAAGTTAACTTCCCTACTGTGCAAACCTTTTTCTTATTCGGCTTAACGACTGCGGTTTTACGCCTACGTACGAGGCTATCAGGTATTGAGGAATACGCTGTGCCAGGTCGGTATAGTTGGCCATAAATTTCTTGTACCGCTCTTCCTGGTTATGCATATAGATGGACAAAAGCTGGCCAACCATCACATCAAAGCGGTGTTCTATTATAATCCTGCCCAGCAGGTTGCCATGTGGTGTATTATTAAAGATGTACTGTACATCTTCATAATTAATAACGAGCAGCTCACAGTTCTCTATTGCCTGTATATTCTGTACAGTCTTTATATGATTGTTGAAGCTCTGGTAATCGGCAATAAATTCACCCTCTTTTGTAAACTCAAAGGTTGCTTCTTCGTCGTTCTTATATACAAAGTACCGAACCAACCCGGTTTTTATAAAGCCGATATATTTATCCATCTCTCCTTCCTTCAGAAAAAATGCCCCTTTGGTCAGCAACATAGGCTTAAAGGCTTTAGTTATAAGCTCTTCTTCCTCCGGGCTAAGCAGGGTAATACTATTGAATATTCTTAGCAGGTCGCCATGCATACTTTATCATTAAGTAATACACGAATATAAAAACTCATGTAACAAGTTTTTATTGTTTCACAAATTTCAAAACTGAATATGAGCCGTTCCCCAAACGGATAAAATACAGTCCCGGCGACAGGTCAGAAACATCAACCCTGTCGCCTGACTCAACCAATGTCTTTTGCACCAGGTAGCCGGCGGTATTATATATATTCAGAACCGCGGGCACTGCATCCTCTGCAAATGTAACAGTAATACTGCTGTTTACAGGATTGGGAAATATACGCCAGACTTTTTGTACCGGACTTTTTGCAATATAAGTAGTCCCGCAATTAAACGTTACCGAAGAGGTGGTCGTATCATAAGGACAATGTGTAGCTGGGTCGACTACCTTACATTCATATTTACCCTCAGTTGTGATGAACAATGTATCCTTGTTTATCGATGATTGTAAAAGTGTATCATTTCTATACCATAAGATATTTTCTGTACCTGACAAAGTCCCGTTGATATGCAATACACTAAACCAAACAGTATCACCCTTACAGGGGTCTCCGTTTGGCATTATATCAAAATAGTAGCCTGACCATTCCGGTGTTTTTGAAAATGTTTGCGACAACTCCGAGCAACCATTGACTGTCGACATCACAGCAAACTGTGATATACCGTAAGCCTTGTAATTAATGAGTGACCTGTCGTGCTCGGGAAGACGATCATAATTATAGAACCATTGATAGGAGTCTGCGGTCTGTGTCCAAAGGGTGTCATAATTGCATAACCATGCATTGTTGGTATATATCGTAGGGGTATGGCTGCAAAACTGGATAATAGTGTCTGTCGTACTTGTGTGCATCCCCTGCATATCACAATTGGTAGTTGTCAGCGAAACTTTATAAGTACCGTTTGAACTATACAAGTGAGAGGGATAGGGCTGATCGGATGTCGTATTGTCACCAAAATCCCACAATATTGTTTCAGCCATGTACCTGTTTTTCATATGAAATAATACTTCATTAACACCCGCACCTACCTGGTAGGTAAAGTCAGAGGAGGGTGGCAGTTTCATATCCCACGAACTTAGCTTACTATACACCTGTGTTTTAACAACACTCCTGATAATGGCAGCATCCCCGGCACTCAAACCCGGATTGAAAGATATGCCGGTAGGGTCCTTTTTAAACAGAGTGGTATAAAAGCAACAAGCTGCCGCATAAGTACCTGCTAATGAGGGATGGCTCTCATCCGGTTGATATAGGTTGATATTGGGATAATGTACCCTCAGATAATGCCAGGCTATTGAAACAGGTGACACCTCTGCATTCAACTCACCGGCCAACTCAAGATATTCGTCCCTGATTGTAGTGTCCATACCATCATAGGTACACATCACCGGAAATTTCGGACAATTGGCAGAATCGCCGTTTTTCCTGCCCCAGGTCATGTACAGCATTATTACAGAACAAGGCTTGTATTGATTGATAATGTCTGTAATACCATGCGCCCCACCAAAGAACTGCGAGGTATGCGTTACCGGTTCCTGGCTTTGTCCCTGTATCACTATATAATCCCAATTGTCGCTCTTTATTTTGTTACGCACATTCGTATCTGCATAATGATCCTGTAGTTTGTAGGCACCCGGGGCATATAGGTCATATGTCAACACATCACCGGCAGACGAAGCAGCGCTACTGACCATTTGAGGCAAATTATTCACATAGGTGTAGCTATTACCGATAAATAAGGTCTTAAGAGTAGTTTGGGCATTGACTTGCCCTTTAACAAACAATAATAATAAGCACGACAGGAAAAATAACCGGGATAAGTTTTTCACAGTTAACACAATTACAATTTTTACAAATTATTTACTGCATAGGTAATCGGCCAATGTAAAGCTATGTAGTTTGGTATTTACAAAAAATTATTAGCCAATTAAAATACCCACAATAAAAAAGCCGATCTCAAAGAGATCGGCTTTTGTGCCTCAGGCGGGAATCGAACCCGCACTCACATTGCTGCGAACAGGATTTTAAGTCCTGCGTGTCTACCAGTTCCACCACCAAGGCAGCCTTGCTGCCTGCAAAACAGGCTTAAAACAAAAAATTCCAAACGCTGGGTTTGGAATTTAATGATATGAGCGGAAGACGAGATTCGAACCCGCGACCCTCACCTTGGCAAGGTGATGCTCTACCAGCTGAGCTACTTCCGCATACGTTGTAAGAACTTTGGGAGTGCAAAGATAGGTGACAAAAAGTAAAAACCAAAACCCTGAAAATATATTTCTTTTTATGAGAAGACCTCTGCCCTCACATCCTAAAATATGTCCTGTATATTAACATCTTACCCCTTACTGATATACCTTTGCAGCTACATGCCCGACAACAAGGTACTGACACTGATTCAAAAAGACCTGCTGCTGGAATGGCGGCAAAAGCACACCCTGTATGGCGTACTGCTTTATGTAGGCTCCACAGTGTTTATGGTATATATGATGAGCGGCCAGCCCGAAGCCAAAATATGGAACGCCCTGTTCTGGATCACCCAACTATTTATTGCGGTCAACTCGGTTGCCAAAAGTTTCCTGCAGGAGCACCCTAATCGTTTCAGGTATTATTTTACCATTGTCCCGCCGGTGCACTTCCTGCTGGCCAAAATGGTATACAGCACGCTGCTCATGCTTATGGTCAGCGGCATCGCCCTGGTATTATTTAATATCATGCTGGGGGCGCCCATTGTTCAATTGGGAGTATTTACCGGTGTAACAGCACTGGGAGGTATCAGCCTTGCGGTAATATTCACCTTCCTGTCCGCCATAGCGGCAAGGGCGCACAATAATGCCGCCCTGATAGCCATACTGGGTTTCCCGCTGGCTACGCCTATATTAATGATACTGAGCAAACTGGCGGTAAAGGCCATAGTGCCCGTTTACCAGCCCGGCTGGTGGAAACTGATGATCGTATTATCCTCACTGGATATATTAATAATAATATTAGGTATTATACTATTCCCGTTTCTGTGGCAGGAATAATATAATCTTATACATTTGCTAAAACTTTTTAATTGAGCCCATGCGAAGATCCTGGTGGAAGGTAGCCTGTGTTATTCTGTTAGCTTATGCAATAATCGGTGGATTGTTATTACCTGTTCCCCGCAGGCACATCCTCAACGAAACCATCCGCAACCTGTACTACCACGTACCTATGTGGTTTTCTATGATATTATTATTTGCAGGAGGTTTCGGGTATTCTATTAAATACCTCCGCTCGGGCAACCTGGTGCATGACATCAATGCTGCCGTGCTTACCAAAGTAGGCATTGTGTTCAGCATCCTGGGTATGGTCACTGGTATGGAATGGGCCAAATATACATGGGGAGAGCCCTGGAGCAACGACCCCAAACAACTGGGCACTGCTATATGCATGCTCATATACTTTGCCTACCTCATACTTCGTGGCGGTATGAACGACGAAGAGAAACGCGCCAAGATAAGTGCCGTATATAATATTTTCGCTTTCGCACTGATGATACCGCTGATATGGGTACTACCCCGTATGGTCGATTCGCTGCACCCCGGCAACGGTGGCAACCCCGGTTTCAACGCTTATGACCTGGACAGCCAGATGAGGGCAGTATTCTACCCGGCTGTCATCGGATGGTTCCTCCTGGGGTTGTGGATAAGCACCCTGGCGATAAGGGTAGAACTGCTGCGTTTTAAAAGGGAAAATGATTTTCTTAACTTCGAAAAGTAATTGACATACAATGTATAAAGTATCATTCCTGACAACAGTTTTTACGCTGCTTTTTCTGCTGCAGGCCGCTGCGCAGGAAAATACGCCCGAAATGGCCGACGCGATGCGTACAGATGGTAAAATTTACGTTGTTGTTTTAGTATTAGCCACTATCTTTGCGGGATTAATTACTTACCTGGTGAGAATTGATCGCAAGATCGGCAACCTGGAAAAAAACAAATAGTATCATTTTTTAACTAAACAAAATCATGGGAGAAGCAACAACTGCAGATTCAAAAAAAGCCCATTACAGTTTCTTTCGCGGCGTAGAGCAAAATTTCGACAAGGCTGCAAAATACACTCGTTTCGAGCCAGGTATACTGGAGCAGATCAAATCATGCAACAGTGTGTACAGGATGAAATTTCCTGTCAGGATTGGTGAAGAGATAGAGGTTATTGAAGCGTATCGTGTACAACACTCCCACCACAAACTGCCTTGTAAGGGCGGCATCCGCTACAGTATGGATGTAAACCAGGACGAAGTGATGGCGCTCGCTGCACTTATGACCTACAAATGTGCTATTGTAAATGTTCCTTTCGGCGGTGCCAAAGGCGGTATCAAGATCGACCCCAGGAAATACACTCCGTTCGAACTGGAAAAAATTACCCGCAGGTATGCATCAGAACTGGTGAAGAAGAATTTCATCGGCCCCGGCATCGACGTTCCGGCTCCTGACTACGGTTCAGGCGCAAGAGAAATGAGCTGGATCGCTGACACCTATGCTTCTCTGAAACCGGGCGAGATAGACTCTCTGGGTTGTGTTACAGGTAAACCTGTTACACAAGGTGGTGTTCGTGGCCGTACCGAGGCTACAGGCCTGGGTGTATATTATGGTATCCGTGAGGTATGTTCTATTGCCGAAGATATGGAGAGGGTTGGCCTGACAGCTGGCCTGGCAGGTAAAAAAGTGATCGTTCAGGGCCTGGGTAACGTAGGTTACCACGCTGCCAAATACTTCCACGAAGGTGGTGCTATCATCGTTGGCCTGGCCGAATACGAAGGTGGTATCTATAATGAGAACGGTCTTGACCCGGACAAAGTAGTGGCATACCGCAAAGAAAACAAATCAATACTGGGCTACCCCGGTGCTACAGATATACCTAACAGTGCGCAGACACTGGAGATGGATTGCGACATCCTGATACCGGCTGCTCTGGAGAACGTGATCAACGGCAGCAATGCCGACAGGATCAAGGCAAGGATCATCGGCGAAGCTGCCAACGGCCCGCTGACACCTGAAGCTGATGAGATACTGCTGGCCAAAGGTTGTATCATAGTTCCGGATATGTACATCAACGCAGGTGGTGTTACCGTTTCTTACTTCGAGTGGTTGAAGAACCTGAGCCACGTTCGTTTCGGGCGTATGGACAAGCGTTTCAGCGAAAATCAGAATACGCAGATACTGCAATCGGTTGAAGCACTGACAGGCAAGAAAGTAACTGATATCGAACGCAAGCAGATACTGCATGGACCTGATGAAGTAGACCTGATCTACTCAGGACTGGAAGACACGATGATCGACTCATACCACGAGATCCGCGATATGATGATCACCCTGGGTATCAACGATATGCGTACGGCTGCTTTTGTTGTGTCTATCAACAAAGTAGGTGTAGCTTACGAAGAGCTGGGTATCTTCCCATAATCGACAATTACAATAAATAATTATAGAACCGCCTCTTATAAGAGGCGGTTTTTTGTTTTATTACCCTTCATTCATCTGTAGTATATTAGCGATTCTGTATGAACTTCAACCGTTTTAAAAAGAAGATCAAAACCAAACTACTGGCTAGGCTGCTGGCGGGAGGCAATGTCACCTGCAATGTCTGTGGCAGTTCATACAGTTCCTTCCTACCCTACCTCGACAGGCCCAACGCACTATGTCCTCAATGCGGCTCGCTGGAGCGCACCAGGCTGATATGGCATTTTATAGAACAGTTGCAACTCATAACCAATAATACAAAGCTGCTGCATATAGCACCTGAAAAATGCCTGTACGATATCTTCTCAAAAAAGCTGGGCAAGAACTATATCCCCGCCGATAAGTTTGAAGAAGTATACACCTACCCCAAAGGCACTGTGCATATGGACATCACCGACATCAACATGGAGGATGAAACGGTCGATGCTATCATCTGCATCCATGTGCTGGAGCATATAAAGGACGACCAAAAGGCCATAGCCGAACTATACCGCGTACTGAAAAAAGGAGGCTTCGCCATATTACAAGTACCATACGAGAAAGGCAGGGCCACCACTTACGAAGACCCATCCATCACATCGCAGGAAGAAAGGCGCAAACACTTCGGCCAGTTCGACCATGTTCGTATATACGGTACTGATTTTATGGATAGGTTCACAGACCCGGGATTTAAGGTAGAACACCGAAACTATGCTGACACCTTAACATCGGCCATAAAAGACCGTCACGTTTTCAAGCAGCAGGAGATATTCCTGTTGAGGAAATAAAACCTGCATGCTATCCGTTCTGCTGTTTCAGGTACAGCGTGGTAAGCGTGCGCGCCCAGTAGCGTGGAACACTATACTCATTTTGCAGGTGCGCCACCACATCGTTCGACTTTTTGTCCTCTGCCTTGAAAGCCTTGAGTATCTTTATCCAATCCGCAATTTTTTTCCCTGTTTTCTCAACCACCTGTTCATCCGTCACATCCCAATATTCTTTCTTCATAATTATCGTTTTGTGTAAGAGTTACAGTATTGAAATTAATTGATAAAAGCGAATAACGGTATTGGCCCAACACGAACCATATTATCTGTAACTGTCTCCGGGGGGATTGTTACCATTTATACGATCCACTATTTTCATCGTCTCCTTCCCATTGATGTCATTTCTGAGAATTATTTTTTTGTCCGGACCAATAACAAAAAAGTTGGGCAATGAGAATATCTCCAGTAATTGCAGTACCTGTGGTGTAGCGGGGCCACTCCACCCATTATCCATTTCGCTTATGGCAACCGCATTATAAAGCCCTCTTTTATTCTTACTCACATCCTCCTGCCACATGGCGGTTCTTGAAGAACTTTCAGCAGCCACCGTTATTATCTGCAGGCTGTCATTACCGGAAATTTGTTCCTGTATCAGCGGCAACACATCCTTAGCGATCCTGAGGCACGGAGCACACCATGTACCCCAGAAATACATGATAGTGTATTTGCCTGCCAACCGGTTGGTAATATCAATTTTCGTTAATGTTGTGTCGTTAACGAACATAGGGAAATCTATCTTGTCAGGAACCTCAAACAAGTAAGAGTGCGCTTTAGAAATAGTGGGAAATTTCACCTTAAGTACATCCAGTTCATGCTGTATCTTTTCTATGGAATCAGCTGTCATGTTGCGCCAGTCACTATATTGCTCATTCAGGTCAAATATCCTGCTCACTTCGTCCCCATGCCATGCCTTTATCGACCTCAATATGGTCTTGTCTACCCTGTGTGCAGTGTATAGCGGCCATTTTGTACACATGTTCGGGGTATACTCAAAATCACCCAATGCCTTTGTCTGATCATATACTATCGACAGGAGTTCCGTTACAGGAACAGCAGTAATCGCATCCGGTTGATGGTTCAGTAACAGATCTGTCAACATGGACTTATAATAATCCGGATCTATATTATCCAAAGCGGATAGCTTTTGCCACAATGCCTGTATAGATGCTATGGTAACATCCTTGAGTTGACCTGTTACCAGTTTACTTAATTCATTTACAGGTTCAGACTGTTCAAGGTTCAGGTTGACCGTATCCCCTTCAACGTATACTATTTTCCTGCTGCCAAAATAGTCAACCAGGTAAATACCATCTTCTGAATGACTGATGACAATAATGCTATCATTTACAGAAACTGCCTTCTTAAAACCGGTATCCCTGTACCTGTTTTCCGTAATTACCTGATCAAGCTTTTTGTAGTAATACGTTTTCTGCTCAGCAGCAAATGGGTTGCTACCTGCATGAGCATAGCCGGTGCATAAAAGTATTAGTGCTGAATATATTATTCTTAGTGACATCTTGCGGTTTAACAAGCAAAGTAACCAATCCTGCCCTTGAATGCAACAAGCAGCTCCCCCCTTTGGTCGGTCTTGTTAGCATACTAACTCCCGTCCAGCATGGCCACAAGCTATATGAAGGTAAACGAACGATATATTTTATAAAAAACAGCCTCCTTTTTGTCCAGAAAATCACGGTAATGACAACATGCAGTATAAGTCTAAATTATTCGCTACAAAATACATGAGTAATAGACTTGGTATATAATGGCGTACTGTTTTAGTTACATCTGTCATTATCCTCATACCCGGCTTTTCCCTTTTGGCAGGCAGTTGCAGGGGCCTTAT
Organism: Chitinophagales bacterium; assembly: GCA_020636495.1. Classification (NCBI taxonomy): domain Bacteria; kingdom Pseudomonadati; phylum Bacteroidota; class Chitinophagia; order Chitinophagales; species Chitinophagales bacterium. The sequence goes on from JACJXQ010000008.1 coordinate 2,691,319, forward strand.
GTCTTAAATGGTGGGCATACGTACCTGCGAGTCCTTCAATGTAGATAATTATGGACTCCACACCCGTAAAGACATATTCAAAAAGAAACATGCTGAATGCAGCTACGACTCGCAACTCCTCACCAAACCATCCGTCTTTATTCTCAACATAGGCGAGAAAGAATTACGTCGCTCTACTGAATACAATGAGCTGAAAAAATAAATACGGAGAGTAGGTAGCAACCCAACATGCTCCCTCAAGGGCTACCGGTATAGGGGTTACTCTACGAAGTACATTTTCAATTCTCCTTTACCCTTCGCCTCTATCTCTCCACGATACGAACAGGTGAAATTATCTTGCACCAATTCGTATGTTGTTTGAGAAATATTGATTTTTCCCGCCTCGCTGTTCTGCTCCATACGAGCAGCGGTGTTTACTGTATCGCCCCAGATATCGTAGGCGAATTTCTTTACACCCACTATACCGGCCACTACGCTACCGCTGTGTATGCCAATGCGTATCTCAAATGTTTTATCTCCTAATTGTTGCCGGCGTTGCAACATGAATGCTCTTATTTCTTGCGCTGCTTGTACTATTTTTTCTGCATGGCGTTGATCAGCAGTAGGCAAACCGCAAACTGCTAAGTATGCATCACCGATCGTCTTTATTTTTTCTATGTTGTACTTGTCCAGTATCTCGTCAAAGGCTTTAAAGCAGTTGTGCAGCTCTTCAACGAGTGCCTGCGAACCCATATGTTCGCCCGCGGTGGTGAAGTTCACAAAGTCGGTGAACAATACTGTTACATGATCATACTGCTGTGCTGTCGTGGCACCACGTTCTTTAAGTTCGTCGGCTACTTCTTCAGGTAATATGTTCAATAAAAGGTCGTCAGATTTCTTCTTCTCTTCTGCTATTTCCTTTGTCCTTTCTTTTACTGTCTTTTCAAGTTTCTCATTATCTGCCATTAAGCTCCGCTCCCGCCATTTGCTGAATATGCGCAGACCTGACAAAAACAGGAGTACATAAGTTGTATACATCCACCAGGTGCGGTACCACGGCGGCAATACGCTGAATGTATATTCAAGAGGTTCGCTCCACACACCATCCGCGCTTTGTGCCTTTACTTTAAAGGTGTATTTACCCTCGCGTATGTGGCCAAATACAGCGCCTGTGTTTTGGGTCACTGGCCCCCAGTTCTTATCATAACCCTCCAGCATATATCGGTAGCGTACACCCTGTGGGCGGCCGGGCTGAATGGCGTTGAACCGGATAGTAATGTGGTTGTGCTGATAGGGCAATTCAAGGTTTTGGGGCACATGATAAAAATCAGATAGGCTATCGAATTTTACCCCTGTATATTTTTTGCGCAGGCTGTCTCTTTCAGGCTGAGAAAGTTCGCCTCCGTATATATCAGCCTCTTCCATAGCAAATGCGGGAGTGGTATTTTCTGTTGCCTCCTGTATTGGCAACAGGCTGCTCCAGCTTACAGCTTCTTCGTTTATAAGGACACTTTTAATAATAACATTTGGCTGAGTGCTGTCGTTATCCAAAGCTGACGGGTCATACCTGAGAAGGCTGGTTCCTTCATAGCTGCAACATAGCCAGATGATGCCTTTGCTGTCAACGAACAAGCTGGTCTGCGCCGCGTTCACATCAGTTACCGGGTAGCCCGTCCTGTTACCAAGTAATGTCATATTTTCCAATCGGGATAGGTCGCCCGGCATAGTAAACAGGTTCAATCCCATATTCGTGGCAACAGCTATTTTACCATCCGGCAAAAATGCCATTTGCCCGATCCAGTTGTCAGACAAACCGTCTTTTTGGGTAAAGGCTTTGAAAAGTGGGGGTCCGGGTGTGAGCTCGTGCCCCTGTTTGCGTATTGCAGCCGTCATAATATTAAGCCCTGCGCTGGTGCCTATCCATAAATTACCCGTACTATCCTCAAGTATCCGCCATACCTGGCCATGGCTCAATCCCTGTTGGGTAGTGTAGTTGGTAAAACTTTTTCCATTGTAACAACTCAGGCCATTATTATAAGATCCCATCCAGAGGTTACCCGCATGGTCTTCTGTTATCGTCCATATATAGTCAGAGATCAAACCTTGTTTTGTAGTATAATTGATAAAACTTCTGCCATCGTATCGGCATAAACCTTTGTTGGCTGTACCAAACCAGAGCACACCAGCAACATCTTCCGTTATACACATTATTGTGTTGGAGGGTAGTCCTTGCCTGGTTGTGAACCGTGTAAAAGTTTCGCCATCAAACCGGATAACACCAAAGCCGGAGGTTGCCAGCCAGAGGTTACTATTCTTGTCTTCGTACACTGCCATTATCCATACGCCACTTATAGCAGGGTGTTTGTATTGAGTAAAATAGGTACCGTCAAAACGGGTCAATCCGCTATCTGTACCTATCCAAATATTACCTTTACTGTCCTCAGTGATACTTTTTACAAAAGTGCTGGTCAATGCTCTTCCTTCAGAGAAATTGATAAATGCTTTACCCTCAAAACGACATACGCCACCACCCATTGTGCCAAACCAGGGTTTCCCGTTTTTATCTATGGTCACGCAATAAATATCATTAGTAGTCAGGCCATTTGCAGTTGTAAAATTTGCAAAACTGCCACTGGTGACTGGTTCAACCCTTGTGTTGTAACAACTCAACCCGCTGCGCGTACAGAACCATATATTACCATCGCTATCCTGTGCCATATCCCGTATGAAATTGGCAATAAGGCCATCAGCGGTAGTGAAATTCCTGAAAACGTTGCCATCATACACACTCACTCCATTGTTGGTACCCAGCCAAAGCAGTCCGTTTTTATCTTGCAGAATCCTTGTCACAATATTGCCTGCAAGGCCATCTTTAACAGTGAAGTTTTTAAACCTGCCACCGGAGTAACAACTTAAACCGCCATCAGTGCCTATCCATAACGTGCCTTTGTCATCTTCTGCTAATGATGTTATGTTGTTTGATAGCAGGCCGTCTTTTTTGTAATAATTTGTAAAACTGTCCTCATAGAAGCAACTCAGGCCCTTAGTAGTACCTATCCATACCTTCCCATCCCGGGTGCCCTTACTACAGCTAACAGTATTCCGTGCCAGTCCTTCTTGCTCAGAAAAACGTTTTAGTGATTTTCCGTCGTAGCAGGCTACACCATAGTTCTGGTTGCCGAGCCATATCCTGCCCATGGCGTCTTCGCAGATTGCCGTGCTGCCCATATCCAACCCGTGTACATCTGTGTAGTTAATAAAAGAACTGCCGTCAAAACAACTCACACCTCCGCCACTTGTGCCGAACCATAACCGGCCTCTGCTGTCTGTAAATGCTACTACGGCACCGTCCAGCGCCAGCCCGTCAGCAGAAGAGTATACAGTAAAATTGTACCTGCCAACTTCGTTAATGCTTACAGGGTTTGCACCTTCCACCATCTCGGCAGGCACAACAAAAGACTTAGGTTCCGGCATGGTATCCAGCATCACCACTTTAGGTTGCAGGCTATCCGGCAGGTCGGCAATAACTGTAACTATTGGTGCCGCAAAACTATCCTGCAGGACAGGTGCATCTGCAACCTCTTCCCGATTAGCACAAGCTGTCAGCAGCAGCAAAGGAAACAATAGTCGCTTCATTGGGGATGTATTGAAACATTAAGATATAAAAATATGTCGCTATGTTTCTACAGAGTATATTTTTAATATACCAATCCGGCTTCCCAGACTACTTCACCAGGGCACCCGCCCCCCCGATCGGCAAACAAAATACAATTCCCATTGGGTAGGTCTTGTAACCGCACCAACACCTATTCAACGTAGCTCCCCTCGATTGGCAATGTGATACCCATACGTTCACAAGACAGACCAAAAGCGAGATATCACAATTCAGACAAATTATGGACTATACTAAATTTGCATGCAGAATATACCTGACATAAAAATATGTGAAATGGGAAACATTCCCTCGGTGCAACCTAGTTTACTCTTGATAGTTCAACAGTTTCAACAGGCTGATACACCAATGGTATATGCTCAACTACCACATCACTCTTATCCAGCCCAAATGCGGTTTCGTCACGTTGTCCTAATTGTTTTAGTTTAAAGTATATATTTAGCAATAATCCTTCACGAAGGGAAAACTCATTCTCAACCGACAGAAATTTTTCTATCACAACAAATTTAAAATCAGGTTCTGAATTATACCTGGTTGAGCCATCCGGGCGCATATGCAGGCTTAGTTCCTTATTAGTTACCAGTTCCTGTACTATCTTCTTAAAGTACAATTCTGTGCGCGGTTGCACCCTGAAGCCTATATCTATACTTACCTTTATTACTTTATCATCCACCAGTTCTGTTACCTGGTACTCAAGCGTATAGGGCTCATCAGTTCTGTTCAGGTGCAAAAACCAATATACGTCCGCTCGTTTGGGTCGTTTGGAAAATATTGATTTCATGATTTTTTCTTCTACCTGTTCACGGTTGTTTGCTTTGCTGAGGTATATCAGGTGCGTAGCAAACTTAGATACACCATCATCATTACTCAACTCTTTCAGCAGGCGCATATATTGACCTAGTTGTACGAATTTCACCAGTTTATTATTGGCTTTCCGTCCATAATACCATGCATACATTACAAGAAATATCCCCGCTTCAAAAAAGAGGAACATCCACCTTTCTTTTATTTTGGCAATATTGGCAATAAGAAAAGAGAATTCTATACTGCTAAACCCAAGTACGATAACTGCTACAAGCACGGAATTCCATTTGCGGATGTATAGCATATAATAAGTAAGTAATATAGTTGTCATGATCATGGCGATGGTAATGGAAAAGCCATAAGCAGCTTCCATATGTTCTGATGAACGGAAATATAATATCATAAGCACGCACCCCAGCCATAATATAGCATTTACACTAGGAATATATATTTGCCCTTTCATATCGGTAGGTTGACGTACGCTCACTCTGGGCCAGAAATTCATGCTCATCGCCTCACTTATTAATGTATATGACCCGCTGATAAGTGCTTGCGAAGCGATAATAGCCGCAGCAGTCGCAATAAGAATAGCAGGGATCAAAAACCATCCCGGCATCATTTCATAAAAAGGGTTTCGTCCGGCCAACATAGGGTCACCCTGGTGCAAAAGCCATGCTGCTTGTCCCATATAATTTGTCATCAGTGCAACCTTTACAATGCCCCATGTAATACGAATGTTCCTCCTGCCACAATGCCCCAGATCAGAATATAAAGCCTCTGCCCCGGTTGTACATAAGAAGACTGCTCCCAACAGCCAGAATCCATGCGGGTAATGCACCAGTAAATTGTAAGCATAATACGGATTGAGTGCTTTGAGGACACCCGGGTGATTGAATATTTGAGACAGGCCCGTGATAAACAACATGGAAAACCATAACACCATCATCATACCAAATGTACGTCCTACCTTTTGTGTACCAAACCGCTGAAAAAAGAATAACAGTGATAAAATAGCGATCACAATAGGCACTGTGGGTATACCCGGTACAATTATACCAAGCCCTTCAACTGCTGATGAAACAGAAATAGGTGGAGTTATGATACCATCTGCAAGTAATGTAGTGGCACCTAAAATAGCAGGTATGATCAAACGTTTGCCATACCTGCGCACAAGCGCATACAGCGAAAAAACACCACCTTCGCCGTGGTTGTCGGCCATTAATGTTAAGACGATATATTTCAAAGTCGTCTGGAACAATAAGGTCCAGAAAATACAGGAAATACCGCCATACACCAGCAGCTCACTTATCGGGCGGTCACTTACTATCGCCTTCAACACATACAAAGGGCTGGTGCCTATATCTCCGTATATGATACCCATCGCTACTAATAATGAGGCAATACTCACCCTGTTCGAATGATAACCTTTCGAATTCATAATAAATATTTTTATGTTTAATTGCTATCTAACCTGCAAAACGGTAACCGACACCTGATTCGGTAATTATATGTCTGGGCTGATTTATATCTTCTTCGATCTTTTTACGTAACTGGGCTATAAACACCCTCAGGTATTGCGTTTGTTCTGCGTAAAAGGCTCCCCATATGTTTTTAAGCAAATACTTGTGGGTAAGGGCCTTCCCTTCGTTTTGTACAAATAGCACCAGCAGGTTATATTCAGTTTGTGTCAGCTTAACAGTTTCACCTGCTTTGGTAACACGCCTGTTCACTATATCCACAACCAGGTTACCAAATTGCAGTACAGGTTCTTTATCTGCACCTGAGCTATGACGTAGTGCTGTGCGAATACGAGCCAATAGTTCCCCTGCCCTGAAGGGTTTTACTAAATAATCATTTGCGCCGTTGTCCAGGGCTTCAACAATGTCAGTTTCTGTATTTTGAACAGACAAGATCAGGATGGGTTTGTCGTACCACTGCCTGAGTTCATACAATACTTCCTGCCCGCTCTTGTCCGGCAGGCCTATATCCAGCAGCACCACATCGCACCTGTGTGCAACCAGCATTTGTATGCCCTCGTTCCCGGTATGCGCCGTTCTTACATTATAGCCGTCAGCCTGCAATGTCAGTTGCAGCAATTTGCATATCTGAACTTCATCATCTATCACTAATATCTCAGGACTATTCATTTTTCAACGCATTTATATATGATGTTTCAGCAGGTAATTCTATCAAAAATCTCGCTCCTCCTTCCTGCATGTTCTGTAGTAGAACAGTCCCTCCCTGGGCTTCCGTAAAACCCTTTACAATAGACAGGCCTAGTCCGGTGCCTCCGGTACTTTTATTGTCCAGCCTGTAAAATTTATCAAACACATTTTCCAGTTCCGTCTCAGGAAATCCATTTCCCCTATCCGTTACGGATAGCATGCAACTGTTATATTCGCAATAAGCAGCAATGGTTATCAGCGTACCTTTCGGTGTGTATGCAAGGGCATTTACAATAAGGTTATGCAATACCTGTTCTGTAAGTCCATAATCCAATTTAAACAATGGCAGGTCATCTGCAATATCCACTTTTATATTGTACGTCACACCCGGCTGTTTCACCTTGTTAAGAGTGGCATGTATCAATTCTCTCATGTCACACCAGTCTTTTTTAGCCCTTATGAATCCGGATTCCAGCCGCGACATGTTCAGCAGGTTTTCTACTTGCTGGTTCAATCGCAAGGAAGCTGTAGAAATTTCATTTAACAGGTCTTTGCTGTTCACATCAGGCCCACTATTATTTTTACTCTGCAAATAATCTGTAGCCGCAATAATAGTAGCGATCGGCGTACGCAATTCATGAGACAACGAGTTTAATAATGTATTATATAACTTGATGGTGTTTTCCTTTTCCTGTTTTTCCCTATGCTGATTATCGATCTGCCTGATACGAAGAGTTAACACGCCATTAAGCAACGATATAACAAAGTACATCAGCAACAGCAAAGCGTCTTCGGCTGTACCAACATGAAACGTGAATTTAGGCGGTATAAAAAAGAAATCCCACACAAGTGCACTCAGCAACGATGCTACCAAAACAGGCCCGATACGCATAACCATCGCTAACAATGACACACTCACCAACAGCAACAGAGCTGTAACACGGTAATCTGTAACTCCTGATAACAAATACCCCAGTCCGGCAACTATCAGTACGGTCAATATACTAACTGCATATTGTGTTGATCTGCTCTTTGTCAAATATGTAAAACCTATCGGTTTGCCGGTCATAACACAAAATTAGACTGGTTTATATAAATAATTTATAAAGATTACTACCGCCGGCATAAGGATTTAATAAATAAAATGGATGCAGGAGCCCCCCCTTGGTCGGTCTTGTGACCATACCAAAACCCGTTCAGCCCCTGCTACTTCACCAGGGCACCCGCCCCCCGATCGGCAAACAAGATATAATTTTGAAAAATTGACAATATTATGTACATTTGACATAACAATACAAACCCCGAAAACTATTTAAACAGCAATATGATACAAATACGAAACTTACATACAACATTCATATATATAAGCCCTGCAACTGCTGGGCTTTTTTGTCAATTGTTAAGCACAGCGACCATAGCGTTTTACTTAACATTACTTAACAGTTTCCCTACTAACTACATGGTAACCAGCCATATGCAACAATCTGACAATGATTACAAGTTAGCCCCCGAAACCATGTTACTTAACAAAATGCCCCGTGCGTCTGATACACATTACCATTGTCAACCATACAACCTGTTAATGAGTTGTCTATTTAACATTTTAACTGCGAAACCCATTAACTAATAACCCGATATTATTTTATATACTGTCATTCTTTCGTTAATTTTGCAGCCTCAAAACGATAGTTAACCACCAATAAAAATAGCTTCCAATGGCATTCGACATCGATCTGATCAAAAAAGTTTACAGTGAATACCCTTCCAGAATAGCTGCAGCAAGGCAGCTGGTTGGCCGCCCTCTTACCTTCTCTGAAAAAATATTATACGCTCACCTGAGCGAAACCCCGACAAAGGCTTACGTACGTGGTAAGGATTATGTAAACTTTGCACCGGATCGCGTAGCGATGCAGGATGCTACAGCACAAATGGCTCTGCTTCAGTTCATGACCTGTGGCCGCGACAAAGTAGCTGTTCCCAGCTCCGTACACTGCGACCACCTGATACAGGCCGAAGTGGGTGCTGCTGCCGACCTGGCAACTGCCAACAATGTGAACAAGGAAGTGTATGATTTCCTGTCTTCTGTGTCTGACAGGTATGGCATTGGTTTCTGGAAAGCTGGTGCGGGTATCATCCACCAGGTTGTGCTGGAAAACTACGCATTCCCCGGCGGTATGATGATCGGTACCGACAGTCACACGCCAAACGCTTGTGGCCTGGGTATGATAGCTATCGGCGTAGGTGGTGCTGACGCTGTGGATGTAATGGCAGGCCTGCCATGGGAGCTGAAAATGCCCAAACTGATAGGTGTGAAGCTGACAGGCAAAATGAACGGCTGGACATCCGCAAAAGATGTGATATTGAAAGTGGCTGGTATCCTGACCGTAAAAGGGGGTACGGGCGCTATAGTTGAATACTTTGGTGATGGTGCCGAAAGCCTGAGTGCTACCGGTAAAGGAACCATCTGTAACATGGGTGCTGAAATAGGCGCTACATGTTCTCTGTTTGCTTACGACAACAAAATGGGTGACTACCTACGTGGTACCGACCGTAAAGACGTAGCAGAAATGGCTGACGGTATCCGTGAGCACCTGCGCGGTGATGACGAAGTGTACGCAGACCCTGCTAAATACTACGACCAGCTGATCGAGATCAACCTGGACGAACTGGAACCATATGTGAATGGTCCTTTCACTCCTGACCTGGCTACACCTATCAGCAAAATGGCTGAGGCGGTAGCTGCTAACGGCTGGCCTGCAGATGTAGAGGTAGCGCTGATCGGCTCTTGTACCAACTCTTCTTACGAAGACATCTCACGTTCTGCTTCAATAGCTGAAGATGCGATGAACAAAGGCCTCAAAGCTAAGAGTGAATTCACCATCACCCCTGGTTCCGAAATGGTACGCTACACCATAGAGCGTGACGGTTTCCTGGGCACTTTCGATAAAATGGGCGGTATCGTTCTGGCTAACGCCTGCGGTCCTTGTATCGGCCAGTGGGCGCGTCATATGGACGACCCCAGCCGTAAGAATACCATCGTAACTTCTTTCAACAGGAACTTCGCTAAGCGTAATGATGGTAACTCATCTACCCACGCTTTCGTAGCTTCTCCTGAAATAGTAACGGCATTCGCAATATCAGGCAAACTGGGCTTCAACCCTATGACCGATAAACTGGTGAATGATAAAGGTGAAGAGGTAATGCTGGCAGAACCTAAGGGTATCGAATTACCGGTTAAAGGTTTCGCAGTAGAAGATGCAGGCTACCAGGCTCCGGCCGAAGATGGCAGCAACGTAAAGGTGGTTGTTGACCCTGAAAGCAAGCGTCTGCAACTGTTAGAGCCATTCGCTCCATGGGAAGGTACAGATCTGAAAGGTATGAAACTGCTCATCAAAGCATTCGGCAAGTGCACTACCGACCATATATCTATGGCGGGTCCCTGGTTGAAATTCCGTGGCCACCTGGACAACATCTCTAACAATATGCTGATAGGCGCTATCAACGCATACAACAAAGAGACCAACAAGGTGAAGAACCAACTGACAGGTGAATATGGCGAAGTACCTGCTGTTGCCCGCGCTTACAAAGCAGCAGGCATAGGCAGCGTGGTAATAGGCGATGAGAACTATGGTGAAGGTAGCAGCCGCGAGCACGCAGCAATGGAGCCTCGCCACCTGGGTGTAAGGGCCATCATCGTTAAGAGTTTCGCCCGTATCCACGAAACCAACCTGAAAAAACAAGGTATGCTGGGTCTTACATTCGCAGACAAAGCAGACTACGATAAAGTTCAGGAAGATGACAACATCGACATCCTTGGCCTGACCGAATTTGCCGAAGGTCAACCCCTGACAGTGGTACTGAACCACAAAGACGGCAGCAGCGATAGCATAACAGTAAACCACACGTACAACGCTCAGCAAATTGAGTGGTTCAAAGCAGGTGGTGCACTGAATGTGATCCGTGCTGAGTTTGCTAAATAGAACATATAAAAAGAAAGCCACTCGATATGAGTGGCTTTCTTTATTGAATAACATTTTAAAACTAATCCCCTATCAGATCCCTGATAGCAACAGAAGCAACGCAGGCTCCAAAGGTTGCAGGCAGGTATGAAATAGTTCCATAGGCCGACTTCTTGTAGTTAGTACCATCCGTCAGCATCAGCGATTCTTTATTCGGATCTTCAGGAGAGAACACTACTTTGATGCCCTTGCGTATACCGGCTTTCCTCAGTCTTTTGCGCACCTTATAAGCCAGCGGGCAGTTATAAGTTTTAGAAAGGTCTGTTACTTTAAGGCGTGTAGGGTCCATCTTGGCACCAGCCCCCATAGAGCTCACAAAACGAAGCTTGCGTTCATATGCAGCCTGTATAAAGGTAAGTTTAGGCGTAAGGCTGTCTATGGCTTCTACTATATAATCATATTCCGTAGCCAGCACTTCATCCACTTTTTCCGGTGTGATGAACTCCTTGATACTGCGCAGTTTCAGTTCAGGGTTAATAGCCAGCAGGCGCTCTGCCATTATATCAGCCTTGGACTGCCCATGTGTTGTCGCCAATGCAGGCAACTGCCTGTTACGGTTGCTGGGATCTACAATATCACCATCTACAATGGTCATCTGCCCTACACCGGAGCGGCAAATGAATTCAGCTGCAAAAGAGCCTACTCCCCCCATGCCCACTACCAATACATGGGAATTGATCAATTTATTCAGCTTTTCTTTCCCGATGAGTAGTTCGGTACGCGAAAGCCATGTCGTATCATTCATATCTTAAAAACGGCTTGAAAATTCTTTTGAAGCTGCAAAATAAGTGCATCTTCTTCACTTTTCAGCAACATCGCAGCTCTTTCATATATATCCTTTATATCAACTCCCGCATCATCAGTCTCCAGGAATATCCTGTCAACCGGAACAGATGCTATGGATGTAGCAGCACTGCTACCCTCTTTTAGTATCGCAGCCCCGAACGACAGGTAATACCCGGCATCTACTATTTGCCGTGCCAATTGAGCATGCTTATTAAAACCATGGAATATCACAGGTACTGAAACACGGTGCTCTTTCAGCAACTGAAGTACCTCAACATACGCCCTTACACAATGAATGATCAGCGGCTTTTTCAAAGTATTAGCCAGGGATATTTGTGCGGTAAATGCCCCTACTTGCAGATCCAACGATGTTTCAGTCACTTTGTCCAACCCACACTCACCAATGGCTATCACATTATCAAGAGAGGCATACTGTTCCAACTCATCAAGTTGCTGTTTCACGACCTCAGCTCGTATATACCATGGGTGAATGCCCAGCGAGCATACAACTCCATTGCTTGCTTCTTCAAACCGCTCATACCGATTAATTATAGCAAACCCATTTCCACCCAGTTGATGTGTATGTATATCAATATACGGCTCCATACCCTGCTAATATATCAATACTGTAACATATTACGTTTGTTATCTTCAGTCTGATTTTAGTATTTTTACCATGTCTATGTACAACCGCCTGCTGAATATCAAGAATTTTATTGAGTGGAAAGCCTTTGGGGTATGCGCTGCTATTGGCGACAGGCTGGGTGTTGCATCTTCCCGCATCAGGCTATGGTTCATATATATATCATTCCTAACAATGGGCTCACCTATCATCATTTATATGATATTGGCCTTCTGGATGAACATGAAACGCTACATACTAATGACCCGCAGGAACCCATTCAAGTGGTTATAACAAAAAGGCAGGATGCAATAACACCCTGCCCTGAACACTACAACTGACAAGTTAAGCAACGCTTTCAGCACTTACCTCTTCCTCTACTTTCTTGGTCAATTGTATCTCTGCATTTATTCTTACCTCATCACTCACTACTACATTTCCTGCTTCTGTTACAGCTCCCCATGTTAGTCCGAAATCTTTACGGTTGATCTTGCCACTCAGGGTGAAACCGGCCTTTGTCTGCCCATATGGATCCTGTGCTATACCACCAAATTCCACATTCAGTTTCACGGGATGGGTATTACCACGTATGGTCAGGTCGCCCAGCAATGTATAATCGCTGCCTGAACCTTCCAGTTTTCCATTACTGAATATCATTTGCGGGTGATTAGCCGCATCAAAAAAGTCTGCCGACTTAAGATGTCCATCCCTTTGTTCGCTGTTTGTATCTATTGAGTCAATATCCGCGTTGAAACTGATCTTTGCTGTAGACATATCTTCTCCTTCCGTTACTGCCGATGCTTCAAACTTCTTAAAATAACCTGTTACAGTGGTTATCATCAGGTGCTTTACTTTAAACTGTATCTCGCTGTGCGAAGGGTCCAGTACCCATTTTACTTGTGCCATAGTTGTATTGTTTTAATTGTTGTTTACAAGACAAAGGTAAGCAATTAATGTATATACATCAATTGAGATAATTTATAATGATATAAGAAATGATTAGTTAATAGTCAACAGGTTAAATAGATGAGATATTCTGATTTTAACAGTAGCGTTACGTTTTCATAAACCTTAAATTCGAATTAATAATAAATTATAGAATGGTTAATAAACAGTTAACCGATGGCAAACACATGGTTAACCAAAGCACTTTTTTCTTGCAAAAGAGGAAAGACGCCTGATATTTGTACCAGCTTCAGAGCAACAACCAAACTAAAACAACCAAACTAAAACAAACAAAAAACAACAAACAATGAAAAAGATCATGACACTTCTGATACTGGGAGCATTGGCCATTCCGGCTTTTGCACAGAATCAAACCAACAGGCAGGAGCAGGCACAACAAGCGGCGAAGTTGGTTATGAGCAATGCTATTGAAATTACTTTTGGCGCTACAGGTACTGCTACCGGCAATACGGTATCACTGGCATTTAACAACGTAAACGATTATGCAAATGGTGTGGAATCAAGCGCTTACCAGGTAAAAGTACGCTCTAATAAAAAATTCAGGGTTCAGGCAAAAACGAGTTCTTCCCGTTTTTCTTACTCAGGAACCACAACTCCTGCTCCGCTAATGAATGTTAGTAACATTCTATTCCTGAAAGTAACAAACAATACAACAGGCGGGTCTGTAGGAAGCAGCTTTAATAACAGGTACAGGACAATGTCCAGCTCAAACCAGACACTGATCAATAACGCTACTCCGGGCGGAAATAACACCTTCGATGTTACTTATAAAGCAACTCCGGGCTATAATTTCCCTGCAGGTACCTATACTGTTAACGTAGTATACACAGCTACACAACTATAATTTCAGCAATCTTCATAAGGCGCTCATAAACAAACACTTACTGTTTATGAGCGCTTATTTATTGTGTTATTTGCGTGTTAACCGGATGTCAAGCAGGCGTTAACCGCCCATGTATTTTTGTCTCCAGGTTCCAGCCTCTGCATATTTGTACCTACAAACACGGAATAATCCGTATTACAAACAAAAAAAGGGTAAAATGAGAAAGATCATCACACTAACATTTTTAGCACTGAGTGTCTCGGTCAGTTTCGCAGTAGCACAGAATAACGAACTGTCTACTGCAACACAATCAGCAAAATTGGTTATGAGCAACGCTATTGAAATAACCTTTAACAGCAATGGCAACTCAGAAGGCGAAACCATTAACATGGCATTCGATAATGTAAATGATTATGCAAACGGAGTTGAATCAGCACCGATACAACTCAAAGTACGCTCCAATAAGAAATTCAATGTCTGGGCAAAAGCAACCTCTAACAAATTTAGCTACAGCGGCTCAATGAGTCCTGCACCGCAAATGAACGTGAATAAATTGTCGATAAAAGTAGTAAGCAACAACACAGGAGGCAATGTACCCAACAACGTAAATGGCAAATACAAGAAAATGTCAAAAAGCAACCGTAAACTGATCAACAACGGAACACCAGGAGGCAACAACACCTTTAGCGTACAATATAAGGCAGACCCCGGCTTTGAGTTCCCTGCCGGCACATACAGTGTAGACATAGTATACACAGCAACACAGAAATAGAACAGAATCAACTAATTATATTAAAAAAAGCACCGATCAACACGGTGTTTTTTGTTATCTGCCTGTTAACAGAATGTCAAACAGGGGTTAACCAAAACTGATTTTTCCCGATATGGGGACATTTTTTGCATATTTGTACCAACAAACACAAACAATCGGAAACTAAAACAAACAGAGGAAAGAAATGAAAAAGATCGCTCTCATATTACTACTGGCTACTGTTGCAGGCACTGCACAGGCTCAGAGTAATGAGCAGGCGGCCGCATCTCAATCCACCAACCTCGTTATGAGTAACGCTATCGAAATTACATTCAATAGCAATGGAAATTCACAAGGAGATGTTGTCAGCCTGGCATTCGATAATGTAAATGATTATGCAAACGGAGTAGAATCAAGCCCAATTGAGCTTAAGGTACGTTCCAACAAAAAATTCCATGTGTGGGCAAAAGCAAGCTCAAACAGGTTCAGCTATTCGGGCAGTACTACTCCGGCACCGCAAATGAATGTCAATAAACTGGCAATCAAAGTAGTGAGTAATAATACCGGCGGTACAACTCCTAATAGTGTCAACAATAAATACTCCAATATGTCAAGGAGTAACAAAAAACTCATAAACAATGGTACAGCAGGAGGCAACAACACTTTTGCTATACAATACAAAGCCAACCCCGGATATGAATTCCCGGCAGGCACATACAGCGTAGACATCATCTACACAGCAACACAGCAATAAAGTAATTAGTTGATCCCTAAAAGCTCTACGTCGAATATCAACGTACTGTTGGGCCCTATCTCCGCACTTACATGCCTGTCTCCGTATGCTAATTGCGGGGGAATAAAAAAGCGATATTTACTACCTACAGACATCAGTTGAAGCCCTTCGGTCCAGCCGCTGATGACCATATTAAGCGGAAATGTTGCAGGCTTGCCCCGCTGCACGCTGCTATCAAAGATTGTACCGTTGATCAGTGTACCATGATAGTGACACGTAACTTTATTATAGGGTGTGGGCTTTGCTCCGTCAGCTTCCTTCAAGATTAGATATTGTAAACCACTGGGTAGTTCCGTCACCCCTTGATTGTTCTTGTTTTCGGCAAGGAAAGCCAGACCCGCCTCCAGGTTCTCTTTTGCCTGTGCCTGTTTCATCAATCTTAACTTATCTGCAATACCCATGATTATTCTGTTATTTATGCGAAAATAAATATCTTTAGTAACATGCCTCTTGTAAATGGCAAAAGGTTTTTATATTTTTCAAAAAATAATAACGACATGAAGTCATATACATTCATAGCTGTTCTGGCTATTGCAGCCATCTCCTTTACTTCCTGCAAACGCTCCTACAATTGCGCCTGCTACAGCCCCAGCCTGAACAGGAGCACACCTGCATTTGAAATTAAAGACACTAAAAAGAAAGCTAAAGAACAATGCGAATCACAACCGCTTACAGGTGCCTATACAGGTACTGATTACATCTGCAGGATACAATAACAATATTTATCCAACACATAAACTTCTGACAAGATATAATTCAAGCGGGGCGTACAACGTACACCCCGCTTAATATTTCAAACAGTTCCGATATATTATTTGAACTTATTCAGAATGTTAGATGGCACACCACCCTTATGTAACAGGAAGGCTGTTGTCTTATATTGAACGTAAGCTTTTGTTACATAGATGTACCCCTTGTAATCGTTCTTCTCACCCCAGGAATTTTTAACCATATAATACTCTCTGCCATTTTGATCTTCGGCTACACCTACTATGTGCATGCCGTGATCGTCGGTAGTAGTATAGTTATCAAATGCCTGCTGGCGCATTTCCTCAGTTATTCTCCTTTCTTTTTTAGGTCCGTTGAATAATGCCTTTTGCTCGTCCTCTTCCATATCTTCCCAATCCTTTTCAGGCACGAATGCTACCCCATTCTTCCAACTGAAATACTTTTCGCTCACATCAGTAGCCCAGGCAACCGTATAGCCATTTTTCAGCGCATTGTCTATGATCGGTATGATATCATCAAACTTCACATTGAATATTTTATCCAGGCTCCAGTTGTCAGGTACCATCAGCATAGTTTTTTCATAGTATGGCTGGTAGCTGAATGAAGAGAACTCCATATAATCTGCCGGCTCGATGCCTACAACACTCTTTGCGAATGTCTTAGGTGTATATAGCTTACCCTTATAGTCAAATGTTTCCGGCACGGCCCCCAGGTAAGCATCCAGTACACCCTGGAACGCTTTCTTCCAGTTAGGTGTTATCTTCTTATTCGGATTCTTTACAACAACATCCAGCATAGATTTCAGAATACCCTGCATCTCGCCAAATACATTCTTGTCTGTACCATAATTCAAGCCGCTGTATACACTTTGCGGAAGCACACCATACTTAGCATACATATTGATAACATCGTGGCATGCACCACCGTCTCCATAAGAAAATTCGCCATGCATACGTACATAAGCATCCGCACGGTCAGTATATACGCAACGTGCAGTATATATCTCAGCAAGGTCAACAGCCGGGCGCCCCATGCGTATCATCTCACTCTCCAGGAAGGAGTTGGTTGAATAGCTCCAGCAAGTACCCGATTTACCCTGGTTCTTCACAGAGGTCCTTTCCAGGTTGATCTTTTCTTTGAATTCAAATTTCTTTTTTGCGCTATCGCTGGCGTTGCCGTCCAGCTTCTTTATCAGGTCGTCCTGTGCATTTGCCACCAAGGGCAACGCCATAGCCAGCATGATTACAATTTTCCTCATTATTTAAATTGATATATTATTAAACAGATGCTTGCGAAGATAGCTAAATATGCTGATGCCTGTATACACCCGTTTGGAGGGATATTGCGTAAAAAAACAAAGGGTTTCAAGTATATACCTGAAACCCTTTGTTTTGTAGTGACCGCGTCAGGATTCAAACCTGAAACCTTCTGATCCGTAGTCAGATGCTCTATTCAGTTGAGCTACGCAGCCATCCCTTTAAAATTGGGATTGCAAAGATAAGTGCATTTCTGTATTCTACAAAGCTTTTTTTTATTCTCTCCCTACTCTTGTTTTGTTGTTATTTTACAACCGGAAAATCAGCCTCATGGATATAGAGATATGGTCGATAGGAAAAGAGAACGAAGCCTTTATAGATACAGGCATCGAGCTGTATTTCAAAAAGACAAGACCGTATAATCCTGTTCAACTGGTCACACTTCAATTGCCCAAAAAAGCAGCCACAACGGATATTGAACGAACTAAACAACAGGAAGAAGAGCTTATATTTAAAAAACTGCAACCCAACCACTACCTGGTGCTTCTGGACGAAAGAGGAAAAATGCTCACATCTCCCCAATGGGCCAACCAGTTTCAGCAATGTATGAACCAGGGCGTTAAGACCCTTGTGATACTCATAGGCGGTGCCTTCGGGGTAAGTGACCGTATACGAAAAGAAGCAAAACAGGTTTGGTCATTATCCAACCTGGTATTCCCCCACCAGTTAGTAAGGCTTATTGTTGCCGAGCAGGTTTACAGGGCATTCAGTATATTGCACAACAGTCCGTATCATCATAGTTAATACATATATTTCTAAAACATGACCATAACGATCATAATCATAGCCATAACTGTACTGGTATCATTTTCTGCCTTCAGTAACGACGAACTATTCAACAAGCTCATATTCTATCCGGCCCGTATGGATAATCCTTCCGATTATTACAGGTTCATTACAGGAGGACTGATCCATGCCGACTGGATACACCTACTTTTCAATATGTATGTGCTATATATATTCGGCAGGCAGGTAGAGGGTGTATATTCCGTATTTCTGGGTAAGCCCATGCTCTATGCAGTACTATACATTTTCGCACTTGTATTTTCTTCCCTGCCGTCATTTGCCAAACACAGGCACGATTACTACTACAGGGCATTAGGCGCATCAGGTGCTGTAGCTGCAGTTATGTTCTCTTATGTGTATTATTCGCCATGGTCTGTACTATATGTATGGTTCATACCTATGCCGAGTATCCTGTTTGCCATAGCTTACCTGGTCTACTCTGCTTACGCATCACGCAGGGGTGGAGACAACGTAGGTCACGACGCACACTTTTATGGTGCCATTTTCGGCTTCTTATTTACGCTGATATTTGAGCCTACGCACGGACAAATATTCATCCAGCAGATCATCAGGCCATCCTTCAATCTTTAGGAGCGCTTAACGATCAATACCTCTGTTGTTAACGGTGTAACCTTGAAGCGTTCATCCAGGCGATGACCTGCTACCCACACTATACGTCTATTACTTTCCAGCACCCATATATGCTCTTTCTCATGAACGGGTACCTTTTTATCTATCAGGTAGCGACTGACCTTCTTCTTTTTCATACCCATACCTAAAGGGTATAAATAGTCACCTTGTCTCCAGCGACGCAGTATCAGTGGTTGCTCCAGTTTGGCTGTATTGATATATGCTATATTCTCATCTGCCGGTACAGAACCTTCAAAACTTTTGTATTGGAATTTATACTGCCTTCCATCTACCATAAATGTTGTAGGTATCTTGTCAATTGTAACAAGATCCGTCTGGCGGGTATCGAAAACTATAATGATAAGAAAGTCTCTGTCACGGATGACACGATGGGTAGCAGATGAAACATAATGCCCGCTTTCCGAATTCAGCAATGCAATAATATCATTGATCTGTCCCGTGGCGAACCCAAATTTCCTGAACAACTCATAACAGATTGTTTGTAAAGGATCAACCTTCAGCATTTTTCGCACAGGGATATAGTAGTCCTTTCCTCTTAACTCCAAAAGCTTTTTCAGTTCCGCATCAACTGCTTTGTTGTACAACACTTCGACCTCTGTAAATCGCTGTATGCTGTTATTCAGATTACAGATAACATTCGGGAACGCCTTTTGTACAACCGGCAGTATATTCAGGCGTACATCATTACGCAGGTATTTGTCGGATGAATTGGAAGCATCATTTCGATAAGGCACCGCGTGCTCCTCAGCGTATATCAGTATATCCTTTTTTGCTGCAAACAACAGCGGACGGATGATACGTCCGTTCGTTACAGGTATGCCATGCAACCCACTGATACCCGTTCCTTTAAACAGGTTCATCAGCAGGGTCTCTGCATTATCATTGGCATGATGTGCTGTGGCAATAGCCGCATATCCGTTCTCTTTCCTTACTTTTTCCAGCCATTCATAACGGAGTATGCGTGCCGTTTCCTGTATACCTTTCTTCCACTCATCTACTTTAGCCTGTGTATCAAACCTGACATGATGTACCGGCACATTATGTTGCGCGCACCAGCCCAGCACCAGTTGTTCGTCTTTGTCCGACTCCTCGCCCCTAAGCTGAAAATTGCAATGTGCCATGCCAAAAGGTGATCCTGCAGTAAGGAACATATGCGCCATGACCATTGAGTCTACCCCGCCACTAACGGCCAGCAGCACCGGTTCAGTAACAGGGAAACCCTTTACCTTAAAATGATCGCTGAATTTTTTCTGTAAAGACATGATCTAAAATGTCAGTTCTTCGTATGCACTTCTCAACTCGCTGTACGAGTGGTTATCGCCGGCTGCTTTGCATTGTTCCATCCCTTGTTCATATACAGCTATCGCCTTTTGCTCTTCACCCAGCCGCTCCAGCAGTTTGGCATAGTGATAATAGGTAGCCACATAGGCAGCGTCATACTCCATATTTTTTTTGAACAACTCTCCTGCCGATACATCGTCACCCAGCTTAATGTACTCCAGTGCCAACGCGTGGTTCAGGAAACAATCATCCGGGTTCTGCTGCAGGTATGCCCTGATCTTTTCTATTCTGTCGTTCATTGCCGGCGAAGTTAGATAATAACGGGCTACCATATGGTAGCCCGTCAAAAAAATCATTAATTCATGTATATGTTACCTGGCCACTACTACCCTTGCCTGTAACTTCTCAGTGCCCGTGCTGTTTACATATACCACGGTATAAACCCCATTAGGCATAGCCGAAATGTTTATCTCAGTAGCAGCCTCCTCAACATGCTGCTGCAATACCGTGCGGCCCATCATGTCTTTCAGTTGTAGTTGTCCGCTCAGGTCATTCACTCCATCCAGCGACACCTTTATTGTGTTCTGTGCCGGGTTAGGATATACGGCTATAACAGGCGACTTGGTAACATCCTGAACTTCATTGGGCCATAGCACATTGAAGTATTGTGTAAAGCCACAACCAAAATCACCGCTGAAATAACCATCCAGTTGGTATGGCAACGGAGAGTTGGTCCTGACAACTTTCAGATACCCTGAACCGGCACTTGAATTGGCCCACCATGATAAGCCATCGCAACCTGCATCTTCTACTACCAGTTTAAAAACACCCACTGTTAATGAAACCGTATCTCTGTAGGTTGTGTTCGGAGCACAGTTCTCTCTTTTGGCCAGTACATTATCATTATACTGGTCTACTATCTTCCAGCTTGTCTCGCTAACACCTGCTGAAACACTGGCATTTGTGAACATTTCTACCACAAATGTTGTCGGCAGTTGTTTTGCGGCAGTAAAGGAAGAAGAGAACTTATTATTGGTCGCATCATCATCAGCTTTGCCATTTACTTCAGCTATTTCCACGTTAAACTCATGTGTACCTGTAATGGTCCTCAGGTCAAGCAAGGGGTCAAATTTAACCGTTGCTTTTTCCAGTGGTGCCAACGAACCATTCCATATATATTCTTTCTGGCCGCTGCCGCCCACCATCTCGTATTTGAACTTGATACTGGTAATAGTAGTGCTACCTGTATTCTGCACTTCTACCATCGGCCTGCCTGTGTATGGATTGTAGCGATAATGCTTTTCGTGGTCGCTTGGTGCTATGATGTCATCCAGCGATGCATCCAGCGTTTTATTGAAACCACCATAATAGAACACATTACCCTGTACGATATAACTACCCCACGAGCCACTACCTATGTAATATTCGAAGTCAACATCCAGGTCGAAGGTATTACCGCCTGTTACCCCACTCAGCTTATGAAAATTAGGGAACACGATATCGCCAGGGCACCAGTTGCCCCTCTCATATATCCATGTACCCGACTGCGGGTATAAGTGGTTCAGGCCACAATCATCACGCCACATTTCTGTCTTATCAAACTTGTTGCCATTCAGCTTTACTTCATAATATTTCTTACTGAATTCGCAGCATCCGTTATTGTCGCTGCCATGCCCCGAAACGGTGAACATCAGTTCAGCAGATTGTGTATTGGCTGGTGCAGTCAGCGATTTTGTGTCTATCTTATTTTCAATGAACTGTGCCGCTGATGTATCACCAAAACGACTACTGGTGCCCCAGGCCTTGGTTACACCTAACACATTTCTCGGCGGCGTACCCTCGATCATGGCAAATTTTACATTACCCGTAAATCCCCATGAATAACCTGAATAGCTGATACGTACTGTACCGCTGTCTTTCAGTTCGTTGTAGAAATCGGTTACGTCAAATTCATAGCGTTCCTTCCATGTCCACGGGAAACGGGCATAGGAAACATTGGCATAAGGAGTTATGAAACGCGCCAGTTCCATAGTATCGCCTGTTTTGGGACGAATATGCAGGCTCACGGTATAATCCCAGTCACCGCAGTATTGCGCGCTAACGGGGCATTGGTATTTACCCAGGGTAAATATCATCATTATTTTACGGTAAGATTTACTGCCATCCGGAAATTCTACCGTCGTATCGAATGCGCCATTATGATCCATCCAGATGTCATTATGAGCCTGTACCCAGGTAGTATCTCCCGGTGCAGCCATCGCATTGATAGCCAACAAACTAAACACTGCCAGTAATATCTTCTTCATATTCATATTTGTTAAGAGGGTAAAAATAGCAAAAACATAATAGAGTGGGTAGATTGTCATGGTTTTGTAAATCCTGACTGATACAGTCTTAACATCGTTACATATACACATTTATCGCCCTGCGTAGACAGGTAAGCTATTTTGTATCGTTTTGTTCTGTTTTGTATCGAAAATGTGGACAGGTAAATTTTCCGTTTTTTATTAAACAGTTCATTTTCAATAAGGTAGACATTTCTACCTTTTTCGCGGCCTTTCGCATCGTCATAAGAATTAATATATAAGTTCGTTTTCATAAGGTGGTATTTTCAGTCGTAAGTAACAATAACAAATATAATACAAAATAAACTATTATAAAATTAAAAAAATACGGAGTCTCAAAAAGAAACTCCGTACAAGTAGCGGGTATATGCTCATAAAAATGAGTCGTGTTTACAAGAATGATCCTGTTGTTGTTACTATTGTCCGATAACCTTTACCCCAACACCTGTAGGGTTGTTATCCTTAAACTGTTGTATCTCTTTATCGGTATGGTTCCTTGGGTCAGGAGTGGGTGCAGGTGTTTGCCCGATAGACACATTGTTATTAACCTTATACTCAGTAGGGAAACCACTGCTTTTCTCAGGGGGCTTAGGATCGGCCTTACCATACTGCCCCTGCGAGTTGTAGTTGATGTTGTTGTAGTTGGTGTTGGAAGGCTGCAGGTCCTTCATTATTATATCCTTTGTACTGTTTTGCGCATAACCCGTAGTACATACAACTATCATAACAACCCATAATGCTGATAACTTTTTCATTGCTTTTGCTTTTTGGTGAAATACAATATTAGACACTCCCCCAACATCGTCATACATGAGAATACTCATCTCCTGCACATGAAAAAACATACCCCGGCAATAATATATTAAAACACAAAAGCCTGCCCAACCAGGCAGACTCCTGCTTTATTTATTATGAACCACGCTTACATTACTATATCAGGCAACCTTTATCTCCTGTACGGCCTCCTGCGCTTCAGGGTCTTTGGGTAAGGTCACGGTCAGCACACCATCGGTATAGGTGGCAGATATCTTGTCTGTCAGCACCTTACCATTCAGCCTGAACGAGCGTTCAAAAGCTGTAGGCTGGTATTCTTCGTAGATGAATTCTTTTTTACCCTCGTCGTTCTTTGGTTGGTAGCCGATGGTCAGCACTTCTTCATCTATTGATATGTTGAACTGTTCCTTTTTCAGTCCGGCGGCATACAGCGACAGCATATATGCGTCTTCCGTCTCTTCAATGTTT